>NZ_DHEI01000160.1:66339-82055 GCF_002399805.1 Flavobacterium sp. UBA4854 | reverse complement strand
GATGTTCCTTTAGAAACACTAAATTCAGCATCGATTAATAAAGTCAATCTTTCATTCACTTCATAAGAGAAACTTGGCGCGATGAAAAAACTTTTATTAAATCCTGCGTCTTGAAAGCTTCTTTCGCTATGCAAGGCCGTATTAATTCTAAAAAGAGCCGTTTTATCTTCGTTAAGAGGCGTGTTAATATCGGCCGTTAAACGATTCAAATCCCAATCTCCAGCCGAATACGACACTTCTCCTTTAAAGAAATTAAAAGGCTTTTTGGTAACTCTATTGAACAATCCGCCAAAAGAAGAAATCGTACTTCCAAACAAAGTTGCAGATGGTCCTTTTATGACTTCAATACGCTCTAAATTGGATGGATCAATTGTATTATAAGTAAAACTTCCAACCCCATTTCTAACTAACTGAGGCGTTGCAAAACCTCTAGAAATGTTAGTTGTTCTTCCTTGATTTCTCACTTCAGAAATACCAGCTCCCGGAACATTTTTAAAAGCACTATTATAGTCTGTAATTACCTGCTCTTTCATCAGTTCCTTGCTTACAATTGTATAAACCTGAGGATTTTCCATGTTTTTCAGTTTCATTTTAGAAACTTCTTCACTTTCTTTTCTTGCAAATCGGTTTCCGCCAGAACTTACAATTACCTCTTCTAATTTTTGCGAAGTATAAGTCATTTCAAAATCAAGAGTAACTTCTGTGTTATTCTGATCAACAATAACTGAAGCTGGAGAAGATTCGTAACCATTCAATTTTATTTCAACGAAATAAGTTCCGAAAGGGATGTTTTTTAATTGATACGTTCCATCAGAATCCGTCGTTGTCGTTTTATTTAATTCTGAAATTTTAACCGTTGCACCTTGTAAAGAATTTCCGTCTTTAAGAACAGCTTTACCAGAAATTGAACCAACAGTAGATTGAGAAAAAGCCGTTTCTGAACATGAAAAAAGAATCAAAAAGGCTGTAAACACTTGATATAAAATATTGTTTTTAAGTGTTTTAAAAATTGCTTTCATATAAAATTTATAATTTATCCTTATTTAGACTGGTTACAAATATATGAATGAGAACTGACTTCTTAGGAAAAGATTAAAACTTTCTTAAAAAATAATTAAAAACAAACAATGAGATTTCTCACGTCTTAAAAAGGGCTATGATTATAGAAGATTACCTTCCCAATCAGTCTTCTTTGGAACAAACATTTTATGCCATTTTTCTACAAAGACATCTATGTTTTGCATATCAGATTGAATCAATTTCGAAAGTTTAGCAACTTCGCTTTCATAATCACTTTTAGAATAAAATTTCCCAAGTTTATGTTCTGGTAAAAAAAGCATATAGAATAATGGTGGGCCTTTGTATTCGTCGCTTCTTAATCTCATTTTGGTTGAAATCTTGTCTGGAGTTCCAAATTCTAAACCATCAAAATCCTTTAAAAGTGATAATGAATTTAAAGTAGGACTAAGTTCATAAATATTCAAATGAATTTGAATCCACTTTTCGCCATTAATTATACTGACAGAAAGTTGTTCCAAATAATTTTCTGACGATAATCTGCTAAAATCATAAGTATAGCCGCGACTGTTTCGATCATATTGCCCGTGCCATGAAGTTTTAAATGGAGAAAGCTCAAAACCATTTTTTAATAAAGAAGGAATTCCGACTTCTTTAAAAATTTCATTTCTAACTTTTAGAAGCTCCTTGTCTTCAACTTTGTAAAATAATTTCATTTAATTTTTTAATAGTTTTTGAAAGTAAAATTTTATTAGCAAACCGTTATAGTACAATTTTGATCCGCTTTAAATTCATTTAGAAGTAACTTTAATAAAATTATAAGAAAATACCGTTTTAACCCTTTTTACCTTCTTATAAGTTCTATTTTCATAAAAAAAAGACTACCTATTCAACAAATATAAATTAAAAATTTAGACTTTTTAAAATGAACAGATTGTTATGATTTTTAGATTTGGGTTGCAGAAACCGTTATTCTTTTTTATTTTTATGAAATCGTGTGAAACTCTAATCACTTGATTTAATGTTTTAAAATAAGAGAAAATTAAAATGAGCAACAACAAAAAACTAAAAGCTGTAGCTTTCGGAGAAGTACTTTGGGATATTTTTGGTAATGAAAAAAAAATTGGCGGAGCGCCTTTAAATGTGGCACTTCGCATGAAAGCACTGGGTGTTGATTCTAATATGATTAGCTGTGTAGGAAATGATGAAGATGGAGAAGCAATTATAGATGAAGTCAACAAATTAGGCCTTGAAACCAAAACTATTCTAAAATCTGACGATTTCCCTACAGGATTGGTAAATGTAACATTAGACGAAAGTAAATCTGCGACTTATGAAATTATTTATCCTTCCGCTTGGGACAAGATTGTTTTAAACGAAGAAGCAAGAGAATTAGTCATAAACTCAGATGTTTTAATCTACGGAAGTTTGGTTTGCAGAGATGAAGTTTCTAGAGAAGCTTTAGACGAATTGCTCAACACGCACACTTATAAAGTTTTTGATGTTAATCTTCGAAAACCGCATTATGATTACGAAATTCTGCAGCACTTAATGCAGTCGGCTAATTTTATCAAATTTAATGATGAAGAGCTAATGGAAATCAGTGCCGCTTTAGATTCTCCTTACAATACTTTAGAAGAAAATATGAATTTCATCTGTTCTTTAACCAATGCCACAGCAATTTGTGTTACAAGAGGAAAAGATGGAGCCTTGCTTTTATGGGATAAACATCTTTATGAAAATGAGGGTTATACAATAAAAGTTGAAGATACGGTTGGTGCTGGAGATTCTTTCTTGGGCGCTTTGATTACCTCCCTTTTAAGCGGAAAAGATCCACAAGCAGCTTTAAATTTTGCCTGCGCAACAGGAGCCTTAGTCGCTGGTTCAGCTGGTGGAAATCCTAAAATTTCAATATTTGACATAGAAAATTTAATTAATAAAAATTAAAAATATGAAAAGCCTGATTCCAAACATCAGGCTTTTTTTATAGTTATAACATTCTATTTTTCTTCCAAACATGGGAAATATGTAAATTTAAAATGGAATTATTTCGTCCTAATCAAGAGGAGCGCAGTAAATTGCAAATCCAATAAAATAAGGAAGAATGATGAAAAAACTACGAATTTCACTTATCAATATCCACGGACTTTTGAAAGGTTCTGGTCTCGAAATCGGTAGAGATGCTGACAACGGAGGTCAGACCAAATACATATACGAATTAGCAGAGTTTTTATCGCAGCATGAAGATGTCGAACACGTTCATATTTTTACAAGATTAATAGATGATTCCGCCCTTTCGCCAGAATACTCAGTACCTGTAGAAATTATAAATGACAAACTGGATATAAGGCGAATTCCGTTTCTGGGAAAAAAATATAAAGCAAAAGAACAGCTTTGGGAAGGTCTAGATACTTTTGTGAACGGCGCGATGCAACACATCAAACAACACAATATTTTCCCAGATTGGATTCACTCTCATTATGCTGACGCAGGTTACGCCGCAGCCGAATTATCGTCAGTTTTGAATATACCTTTTGCCCATACGGGACATTCTTTAGGATTTTACAAAAAGAAGAAATTAATCGAAAGCGGAGAAACTGAAGAAGAATTGGAGAAAAAGTTCAAGTTTAAAGCCCGAATTGCTGCTGAAGAAAGAACCTTAGAACTCGCAGAATTTATTGTCACTTCTACCGAACAGGAAATTGAGACCTACAAAGCATATAAAAATTTTGAATTAGGAAAATACCACGCGATCTCTCCCGGAATTGACACCAGAAAATTTGTTCCTTATTATTATCAAGAAAACGATTCTGATAAACATATGGAAGAAGCGCAACGAAAATATTGGGTTGCCGAAAGTATTTCTAAATTTCTTACCAATCCGCACAAGCCAATTATTCTGGCGCTTTCACGACCTGACCGCCATAAAAACTTGAATACCTTAATTGAAGTTTACGGAAAAGACAAAGAACTGCAAAGTATGGCTAATTTGGTCATTTTTGCCGGAATTCGAAAAGACATTGCTAAAATGCCAGAATCTGAAAAAAACGTTTTAACCGATTTGCTTCTTTTGATGGATAAATACGATTTGTACGGAAAAATGGCAATTCCGAAGAAACATGATGTTGAAAACGAAGTTTCGATTATCTATCGTTATGCCGCAGAAAAAAGAGGCGTTTTTGTGAATTTAGCTTTGCATGAAAACTTCGGATTGACCGTTATCGAATCGGCTAGTTCGGGGCTTCCAGTTGTGGTGACAAAAAACGGCGGACCTTCAGAAATTATTCCTGTTTGCCAGAACGGAGAATTGGTAAATCCGCAAGAAGAAAGCCAGATCAAAAAAGCACTCCGAAATATTTTAACCGATGAAAATCGATGGAAATATTACTCCAATAATGGTGCTACTAATATTCAAAAATATTACAGTTGGATAAGCCATGTTAACCATTATGTAGATTTAATCAATGAAAATCTATCAGTTTCTTCAACTGGAATCAAAAAACAGCATTATCCAAATATCAATATCAGTCGATTAAAACGAAAAATAGATCACTTATTGGTTTCAGATATTGACGGAACTTTAATAGAACCAAAACTAGCAAATCCAGGTTTGAAAGAATTAAAAGCTCATTTAACCAATCGCACCGATAAAATGGCTTTTGCAATGGCTTCTGGAAGAAATTTAGCGCTTGTTAAAAAAGTAATTGACGAAGAAGAGTTTCCGCTACCCGACTTTATTATCTGTTCTGTCGGAACTGAAATCTATTACACCAATGGAAAGGATTATATTTTGGATAAAGGTTGGGCAAAATTTCTTGCAGGAAGATGGAAACGAGAAGATATCGTTAATAGATTGAAAGACATTAAATGGATAAAAATTCAGGAAGAAGAAGCTCAAAACCCTTATAAAATCTCATATTATTATGATAAAGAAAACTACAATCATGATGAGCTAATTACTGCTTTGGGAACGGGCTGGTACAAAGTCAATATTATTCCGAGTCATGGGCAATTTTTAGATTTTATTCCCAAAAGAGCTTCAAAAGGAAATGCGATTAAGTTCTTGTGCAGAAAATGGTCTATTCCGTTAAGTAATGTAATTGCGGCAGGAGATTCCGGAAATGATGTCGATATGTTTAGAGGTTCAGTAAAAGGAATTATTGTTGGAAATCGAAGCGCAGAACTTGCCGATTATGAAACAACAAAAAGCATTTATGTCGCTAAAAATTCAGCTTCAGAAGGGATTTTGGAAGGTTTAAAACATTATAAAGTCATAAAATAATTCATTCGTTGAGCATAAAAAATATGCCACTAATTGCACAAATTTTCACGAATTTTTAATTAGGCAAAAATCTAAGACATATCACAACTACAACTTTGTCAAAGTTTTAAACTTTGACAAAGTTCTTCAAATGAGAATTCGTGAAAATTCGTGTCATTCGTGGCAAAAAAAAATATACTAACAGTTTAAAATAAATAATAAAATGTATTCAGGTTCAGGATTTAGCAATTGGGAAATTGGAGATGTTGATGTATTTATAGATGAAAAAGGAATTCATCATTTATTTCATTTAATCATTCCAAATCATGATTATATCGCTCATGCCATTTCAAAAGACGGTCTTTCGTGGAAACGAGTAAAAAACGCTTTATTTGTGGGCGATCCAGGAGAATGGGACGATGATATGTTATGGACAATGCACATCAGCAAAAAATCGGATGGCGAAGGTTATGAAATGTATTATACTGGCCTTAAACGTCAAGACAAGGGAATCGAACAAAAAGTAGGAAGAGCAATTTCTACCGATTTGCTCACTTGGAAAAAGGAAAATTTATACGGACTTCCGTTTAAAAGTGAAGCTCCACATTATGAAGGCAAAAATAACAATCCGCGACAATGGATTAGTTTTCGTGATCCTTTTAAATATCAATACAAAGGCGAAGATTATTTGTTAATCTGCGCCCGAAGCGCCTCTGGACCAACATACCGCAGAGGCTGTATTGGTGTGGCAAAAAGAGAAAAAGAAGGTTATGTGCTGCAAAAACCTCTTCACATTCCATATGTTTATGATGATGTGGAATGTCCATGTGTTTTTGAAATTAAAGGAACGCATTATCTTTTAGGATCTATCAGAGAAGATATTAAAATTCGTTATTGGTCTTCGCCAGAATTTAGAGGAGAATATTCTGCATTTCACAATAATGTTTTAATGCCACAAGGAAACTATGCTGCCAGAGTGGTTAAAGATGGAAAACATTTCTTGGTTTACAATTTCTATTTTGCAGACGGAAACGTCAATACACACCGCGTAATTCCGCCACCAAAAGAATTGGATGTCGATAAAAGCGGAAGACTTTTACTGAAAAGTTATTACTATTGGGAAAAATTGTATCAGAAAACGATACATCAAAAAGATTTGCCTCACCCCTTGCCTATTCTAGGAAATCCAACAGCCGAATTTGTTTTAGAAAATGAAAATAAGTGGCGTTTTGGATGCCGAAGCGGTTATGAAATTTATGGCTTCGAAAAACCGTCAAACGATTTTGTTTGGGAAGGAACATTGTCTGTTGAAGGAATGGGAAAAACGGGTTTTGTTATTGAATGTGATAAAGAAGGAACTGGATATTATATTTCGATTGATTTTATGAATGGTTTTGTGCAGTTTAGAGCTTGGGGATTTAATGAAAAAGATGTCAAGAATAATTTCATTTTTGAAAACATTCAAACCAATCAATTTGAAATTAGCGAAGAAAAACAGATTTCCTTTAAAATTATCCGTTATGGAAATTATTATGAACTTTCGATAAATGACATTGTGAAACTGACTTTATTGGATTTTAAATACAACGAAGGAAAAGTCGGAATCTATGTTTGTTCTGCTGTAATTTCGATAAGCGATTCTAAAATTCACGTTATTCCAGAACCAGAAAACGAATATGCAGCTTCTGATCCTGAAAAATATGATAATGAACTTCAGCCAAATTCTTTAATTTAAAATACTTATGAAAATTCAATCCCTTAAAATCGGTATGGCAATAGTACTTTTAATGTCTCTTAATTTTGCCAATGCTCAACAAAAAGATGCCGAAAAATGCCGTTATACCAAAACTCCTCAAGGTTATCTGATGGTTCTTCGCGAAGGCGATAATGTTTTGGAACTAATTGAAAAATTAGCCAAAGAGCAAAATATTCCGTCAGCAAATTTTACTGGAATTGGTTTTGCGCAAGATGCCACTTTTGGATTTTACGATTTTAACCAAAAGAAATTTCACCCCAAAACTTTCAATAAAGTCGAAATGGGAAGCATAACTGGTTCTATTGCCTGGAACGGAGAAAAACCTTCAATTCATATGCACGGCGTAGCTACTGATGATAAATTTGATGCTTACGGCGGTCATATTCTTGGACTGAAAGTTGGAACGGGATCAATGGAAATTTATATCACTGTAAATCCTGAAAAACTAGAAAGAAAAATAGAACAGCCACTGAATGCAAATGTTTTGCAATTGCCTTGTTTAAAATAGATTTTGGTTAATAGGATTGTTTTTATTTTGAAAGATAAAACTTATATTGGCATTCCAAACTCATATTTTAATAAAATGCCACATAGCCCTTCCCCAGAAGATGTAAAGAGAATTTTCGAAAATTATTTTACTGCCGATATGAACATCTGGACAGGGTTTTCGGAGAAGATTAAAGTTCGTGAATTTAACAAATCTGAAATCATAAAAGATTATCATGGCGTCGAAAAATATCTTAATATCATCATTAAAGGATCTGCAGGTTTATTTGTTTGGGATGGCAAAAGAGACATCTGCATTAATCTATTGTATGAAAAGAGTTTTATAAGTGATTATATGTCTTTTCTAAATCAGCAGCCATCTGTTATTAAAACTGAAGCTTTAGAAGATTTGACGCTTTGGTCTATTCCGCATCAAGATTTGAACGAACTGTATCAAAGATCTGAAACAGGTTTACGAATTGGAAAAGCCATTTCTGAAATGCTTTATGTGCGTAAACAACAAGAACAAATTAATCTATTAACGCTTTCTCCTCAAGAACGTTATTTGAAACTTATAGAAGGGCGTCCAGAAATATTTCAAAGAACACCACTTAAAATCATTGCTTCTTATTTGGGATTAACAGCAGAAAGTTTAAGCCGAATTCGAAAAAGAGTTATGGAAAAATGATTTCTTACCCAAAGTCAATTTTATTTTCATTTTTGCTCGCTAAGTTTGCTTCACTAAACCAAACAAATTTAAAACGATGAAAAATAAAATCAACTTTGGCGCTATTATAGTTTATTATGTAATTGCTGTAATCTGCAGATATGCAGCTGTTAAAACCAATTTATTGTCAGGAATAGAAAATCCGTATTTAGTAATTTTGCTTCGTGGTGTTGGTCCTGCTTTGGGTGCTTTGGCAGCAATAAAAATATTCTCTCTTAACAATCCAATGTCGTTAAAAGGAATTTATAAAAATGCAATTGTTCCGTTTGCCGTTTATTGGATTCTTCCAGCTGTTTTAATTGCAGGTGTTTATTATTTCACAATCGGTAAATTTCCAATTTTATTAATGTTTACGGTTTTAGTTTACGGACTTTTAGAAGAAATCGGATGGCGTGGATTTTTGCAAGAACAATTGAAATCGCTTCCTAAATTTACTTCAATCTTAATTATTGCTGTTCTTTGGTTCGCATGGCATTTAAACTTTGAAACAACTCCAAGCAACATGATTTTCTTCGGAATCATTTTCTTCGGAACTTGGGGAATCGGAAAAGTATATACTTCTACAGGGTCGCTATTGGCAGTTGCGGGAGTGCATTCGCTAAATAATTTCTTCCGTAATGGTTTACATGATACAGAACTTATTTTAATTGTAGTTTTATTAGTAATATGGGTTGGTTTTATTATTCTTTATAACAGAAAATATAAAACTGCTGTTAATCCAGCTTAACTTAATTCCGCAGACAATTGAGATAGTTTCTGCAAAATATTTTTTTCACGCAGATTTAGCAGATTATGCAGATTTAATCAGTGAAAATCCTTTTAATCTGTGGCAAAAAAAACAGCGCAAACATTTTAAGTTTTGCGCTGTTTCTATTCTAATTTAATCTTTCCGTAGTTTCAACTCTCAAACAATGTTCACTACCAAGATAAAGCGGATTTCCATGTTTCTCCGACCAAAATCCGTCTAACATATCTTTGGTAATGCATCTATAAACCGCAACTCCTTTATAAGTTTTATGATCATCGCCTTTATAACTAAAATTAATGACCAAAATATTATCTTTAAAGAAACCCGTTCCTTTTTGTTTATGTGAATTGATCAGCCAATCTGCTTTTATGCGGTTGTTTTGATCTAAAGTGAGAGTCAAAATACCTTTGTAAGTTATCTCATTACTTTCGTCCTGATTGCTTCCCGAAATAGAATAAGTGCCTACTAAATCTTGTATTGTCATTTATTTAATGCTGAATTTGAAATATAAATAGTTCCAGATTTTAGAAATCTTTAATTGAAAGTTGGCAAATATATATAATTAATAAACTTCTCTAAACATAAAAAAATGCGCAGACCATTAAAGTCTGCGCATTCTAAAAAAAAATATCCGAATTATTTAATTTTCAAGGTATATGCAGTAAGCGTACTGGCTGCATCTCTATAGAATCTTACTCGATTATAAGTTCCTGCAGGTGTTCCTTCTGGAACTTTTAATATCGCTCTGTAAATAGTGCCACTTACAAATTCTAACGGATAAATTGCCGTTGGAGCTGTACTGTTATACATTTCTATTTTGGTAATTGTATTTAGTTGACCTCCTCTAATTTCAAATGTATCTCCAATTTTCCTTTCTGTTCCAGAACCAATTAACTCTGCTTTAAAAGAATCTGGTTCAATAACACTAACTTGAAATCTATTTTCGACACTTCCATTTTGAAGCGTATAAATTCCGTTTTTGACACGTAAATCGTAAGTTCCTACAGGCATGTCTTCTTTAAGAAAATAATATACTCCATATTCCGTAAACGATGTACCCGATGTGGTTGTTCCTAACGAACCTCCTAAATAAACGATTTCTGCGGTATATTCTGTTTTCTCATCTTCTGCAGATACCAAATAAACTCTAGTGTTTTCGACACTTAGCCACAAATCATTTATCGATGATGTAATTCCTGAGTTTCCTATATTAACAATCTTTTGCAAAAAACCTTTTCTAAAAGTTTCTGGATAGGCTACAGTCCAAGTTCTTGGTTCTGTTTGTCTGAAATCTATTTTAAGCGTATATTTTTTTGTTGTTCCCGCTTTTGAAGTTACTGTATAAACGGTTCCATCTTTAAAAGGAACTTCTGTTCCAGATGCTGGAGAAATTACAGCTTCTGTACCAAGAACAATTTCAGGTTTTATGGTTTCTGGAAAAGATGTATTTACACTCCATGTCACTATTATATTTTCCTCTGTAATAGCGGCGCTTACATCATTATTATCTGCATCTTTTATCGTAAAAGACTCAATGTGAGTATATCCTGGAACTTTTACAACATCGCCAGGAATTGAATTTACTTTATCAATATATTCAGTATCACAAGAAAAGAATAGTACTGATAAAAAAAGTAATCCGATTAAAAATACATTGGTATTGTTTTTTTTACTCATGATTGTATTGATTATCTAATTTTTAAATGATTTTATTTTATTATTTTTGCCTTATTGATAAAGGCATTTATATTTTTAAAATGTCTGTATTTTCAATGCTTACGGTAATTTAAAAAGCCGTTTGATAGTCATGGGGTAATGATATGATATTAGTATTTTGCAGAGATCGCCGGTCAAGCTTTACTGCAGCACTTTTTAATTATGTCGTAATCCCATGTTTCTTTTTACATTGTTATTGATTTATAATACTTTAGACCAGTTATAACTGATTACACTGCTTGAAGTTCCTGGAGTAACCGCTGTTACTTTTACCAAATAAACTTCTGTAGCGCTTGTATGAGGAACTGTAACAGAATGCGAATTTGTTCCAGCTGCTTTCCAGATTACAATAGCTTTAGCAGGAGTCATAACATGAGTTGTAATATTATAAGAGTAATATCCTAATCCGTAATTTGATCCAGATATTGTACCATTGTATCCAACTATATTATAAGGATCTGATGCTGGAGCTGTACCAACATTTCCAGTTGCATTTTTAACTTCAACACTTTCTTTCCATAAATCCCATTCTCCACAAACAGAATTTAAATCGACTGTACCAACGTACCATTGAGCTGTATTTCCAACAGGACGAAGTGAAGCTCCGTAAATACCTTCCCACTGAACGTTTACACCGCCAATAACAGCAGCTACTGGAGTCCAGTTAGTATCTACAGATGATGGTGCTTGCCATCTATTTACAGTTACTGATGTTGAAGTTGCAGAACATAATTCTATTGCAGCTGCTTTTGCTGTTTGATTAGAAACTTGTTCTTCTTGTGCTTTTGCAAGTCCTTGTGAATCGGCAGTTTGGTCTTCTGAGCTACAAGATGTAATTGAAATAGTAGCCAATGCTAAAAATGATAAGATTATTTTTTTCATAATGATATATTTAATAGATTAATTTGGCTTCTTTTATTACCTCGGCAGAAAAGACAGACATTTTTTATTTGCAAATTTATTTTGTAATTCTAATAGGATATTTCATTGTAGCGGTAAGATTATAGCTTTCCATCTGTATCCAATAGTCAGTATCGGGTTCTAATGTTATTGCTTCACTAGAAGTTCCTCCAAAAACATAAGCTGCTGAAAAGCTAAAGATGTCTAAACCTTCATTATACTGCTGAAATTGCCATTTTTTATTTCCTTGTGCATCTACAGCATAAACTTTTGTTACTTCGTAAGAAGGAACAAAGTTTTCACCTTTTAAAAACATAGAGCTTGAAACGGGTATAGTATAAGTTGAAGTCTCACTTGATAATTCTCTTAAAACCAATTTTGGCTGTTGGATCACAATTTTTACAGTATAAACAGCTGTTGTTCCGTCAGCTGCTTTAGTGGTATACGTAAATGGTGTTTTTGCGAATACAGGCACTAACTCGGTAGCTGCGGGAGTAATAGTTGTTTTTTCAGGAAGTGAAATCGAAGTTTCTAAATATTCATATTCATAATAAGAAGGCAGATAAACTGTAATTGTTTTCTCTAAATTATTTACAGCGCTATATATCGCTTGACTTTCGCCTGGATTTACAACCTTAAAAGATATAATTCTTCGTGCATCAAGGTCGGTAACAATTTCTGTAACGGGATCTTCTTTTACATCTCTCCATCTTTCTTCTTCATTATCGCAAGAAGTTAAAAGACTAAAAAGCGTAAAAGCAACAAAAAACAAAGGCGTTTTTAATTTTGTAATTTTAGTATTCATTATTTATATTTGGATTGGTTATTTAATTTCAAATTTTGTGCTTCCTTTTGGAACCATTACATAATCAAAAGTGTAATACATGTGCGGAGTATCTTTAAACCATTCAGATGGCGTATAAACATCTTTGTAAACCGAAATCATTTTAATTTTTGCATAATTTCCGTTTGCTGTTTTTAGAATAATAGTTCTTGCCGGAATAGTTGTTCCGTTTATAATTTTAAGAGGTTCACCAAGTGCATATGCTACGTGAGCTTTTTGCGGATTAGTTCCATCAGACACAACAACTCCATCAAAATCATACAAATACCATCCAGTTCCATTACCAAAAGAACCAGCATCATCTGTTCCTATAAGATCAATTCCTGTTTTAAACTGACTGTCAGCAGGAACATCAACCACTTCATCAAATGGCTTCGCTACAATGGTAATTCCGCCAACTCCACCTGCCTGATAACCATTATTTTTATTGTCTAAACCGTTATTTCCAGACAAAAAGCTGGCATATAATCCGCCAAAAGCTAAATCCCATTTTCTTGTTTTTTTATAAGAACCGTCAACCGATTTATTCTCTTCAAGACTATAGTAAAGTGTTGCAGAAGGCGCCGTCGGATTATCATCAGAAGTACTTCCTTGATAATTTTTTACATGAATGACTTTATTAAAAAGTGTCTGATCTGGAATTTCTGTTCCTGGGTTTTCTTCATTTCCGCTTCCTTCTGCTGGTTTATCATCAGATGAACATGCTGTAGTTGTGGCAGCAATAAGAAAAACCATCATCAATACTGGCGATACTTTCTCTATTAATGTTTTTATTCGTTTCATGAGGTTATCTATTTATTTGGTATTTAAATTTTTACTTCCGTCTGTCTGTATAAAATATCTGAAAGTGAAATAAGGAGCAGGCCAATTCAAATCTGTAACTGCTGGAGGATTTCCTTTATAGGCATTTACAAGTTGCAGTTTGGCATATTTTCCGTCAGGCAAACGTATCGCATATGTACGATTCGGAATTGCCTGCATAATGTGGCTGCTTAAGCTGTAATAAAACCATCCAGCAGAACTTTCTGAAGAAGCCCATCCTATTTTGGTTATCTCGCTAGTATTAAAATCTGTATCTGAAGGTGCTTGCGTTACATTTTTATACTCTTCATTAAGCAATACAACAGAAGTATTTTCTGCTGGCCCTTCAAAACCAGGATTATATTGGTATTTTGCATTATTTACAAAAACTTCGCTATTGTAAGGTCCTGTAAAAGCAATGTCCCAGTCTTTTGTTTTCATATATTGCAAAGAATCTGCTTTGGTATGCAGCCATATTTGTTTTTTATCGCTGAAGCGAAACAAAAACGTATGAAAACTTCTCTGCTCTTTTCCATTAGTTCCATCTCCCATAGAAGCTCCAGTGTCGCCCGCAAGATCAGTAATAACAGTGCTTTTATTATCAATAAGCGAAGAGTTTGTATCTTCCTCATTGCTGCTGCAGGAAGCCAAACTTATCGCAGCAATCGCAAAAAGCAGTATTTTACTTTTGTTAAATGTTTTAATTGTTGTCATTAGAAATATTTGAGTTTATTGGTTTTTAAAGAAACGATAGCTAACACCAAAAAGAAGTATTCTTCCAGGCTGTCCTGGCATTAGCGGATCTGTATAATCGAAAATATTATCTGCCGTAAACCTGACATTGAGATGATCATTCAATAATTGCTTATCAATACTTGCATTAATCAGCCAGTAATCTTTCACGAAAATGTCATATTTGTCAATAAATTGATTTCCATTACGATCTCCGAATGGATACTTTCCTCTAAAATTCACTCTCAAGTTTGCATTAAGTTTCCATGGATTATTGCGATAGAAAATAGAAGAATTCGCCATATGACGGGAACGGTTTTCAATTCCCCAATAATCTGATGGTCGCGGCTTATACGAATTTCCAGTTGCTGGATCGTGAATATTCTGACTGTAAGGCCATTTTCCTGCTCTAATGCTATCTTTTATGCTAAGATCTTTAGCAATTAAATATTGATAACCAGCACTTATTTCTAGATTTTTTATTGGGGTTAATTTTAGCGAAAGCTCAAAACCTTTATTGACAGCTTCTGGAAGATTTTGGTAGGTATAAATTATTCTGTTGTTTGAGCCTGTAGCAACTTGAATACTATTAATCTGATTGGTTATTCTATGATAAAAACCACCTCCCTCTACTTTGAGTTTCTTTGAAGGTTCGAAAATCAATCCTGCATTATAAGAAGTACTTTTCTCAGCTTGTAAATTTCCAGCGGTCTGATCAAGAACATATTGTCTAATTTCGCTGATTTGTCCATCTTTTTGAAGTTGTTCTAAGGTTGGTGCTAGAACAGCATTTCCAATTACTAAATAATTGCTGTTTGAATTATAAAACACTAAATAATTGGTTTTAAAATCTGGTGCTTTAAATCCAGTTCCAACACCAGTTTTAAAAGTTAATTTTGGGCTAATAAAATACTGCAATCCAAAACTCGGATTTAATCTTCCTCCAAAATTATTAGTATGATCATAGCGTAATCCGCCAACTGCCTTTAGTTTCTCGAAAGGAGTCCATTCTCCCTGAACATAAGAAAACATAGTTTCTAGAGAATTTACACCATTGAGCGCAACATCATTCATGTTTTCAACACTTCCGCCAAAACCGCCAACAAGCTGGTATGTATTATTACTGCTATAAGAAAACTGCTGTTCTAAACGATGAAGCGTCTGTTTAAAAACATCTTGACTAACTGAACTATTATTTTCCTGCCAAGCTACACTCATATCAGCAGTATAATACGTAAGATAGTATCTTGTAATACTTCTAAATGCGCTATTAAAACGATGATCAAATGAAACCGAAAGATTTAAATCTTGCTCATCTTGATTATCTCCAGAAATATGGCCTAGACCAAAATCCTTTTCCATAAAAGAACGACGAAGCCCATATCGTCCGCTCAAGCCAAGAAAACTCTTTTGGTTCACCTGATAACGCGATCTTCCTTGCAAGCTATAATTATCGTAAGGTGGCGAAGTTGTTCCTTGTATGTATTTAGAATTGGTATTGTAACCATCTGTTCTGTAATAATTTGCTGCAAGATTTACAGTGCCTTTATTTTCAAGAAAAGGCGTTTCTCCTTCCAATGTAGCATCAACAATATTCAGTGATCCATAACTTACTGAAGCCTGCATTTGCGGATCTACAACTCCATGTCTGGTAATAATATTTATAGTACCGCCTAAAGCCTCACTTCCGTACAAACTCGAAGAAGCACCCTTTATAATTTCTATACG
>NZ_DHEI01000160.1:64304-66161 GCF_002399805.1 Flavobacterium sp. UBA4854 | reverse complement strand
GGCTGACCATCGATTAACACCATAATATATTCACTTCCAAAACCCTGCATTTGCACGCCAACAGATCTAGCCCCACCACTAATGTTGTTTACAATAGCAATTCCAGTTTGTTCTTTTAAAACTTCATCGAGCCTTCTGCTCCCCATAAGTTCAATTGTTTTACGATCGATTACAGTAACTGGCATAGCGCTATATCGTGCATTTACCAAGTTTTCAGGATTACTGCTTTCTTTAATGCGGCTCGTTACATTGACCTCTTTCAAATCGACTCCTTGTTCCATTTCGATTTTAATGGAATGACCAGCACCATTTAAAGTAATTTTCTCGATGTAATCTTTATAGCCCATATTGCTTATTCGAATTGTATACGTTCCATTTGATAATCCTGAAAATGAAAAATGTCCTTTACTGTCAGTTACGGTGTTTTTAAAAGAAGGTTCTAAAATTACTGTAGCATGCGATAATGGATTTTTAGAATGAAAAACCAAACCGTTTATACTATTATTATTTTGCCCCAAAAGCATATTAACAAATAGTAAAATGAAACTCGTAATAATTGTATTGTAATGACCGTAAGTGCTTTTATTTTTCATTTATTTTTTGACTGATTTCTTCTCAGAAATCAGAATAACTATTCTTATTTAGACTGTGTAAAAATAGTAATTAATAATAAAGTAATAGTATTTTATTTACATATTTTTTAAAATCGTGGAATATATCGCAGATATTACATAAACTAAAACTTTATATAGAATATATCAAAATACTAAATATCAATATTTTAACTAATAATTATAAATAAAACAAATTCAAGAAAAAAAATTAAGAATAGAAAAAGATAGTGCGAAAAAATTAATATTATTTTTATTACGAATTAAAAAAACAGAAGTTTCCTTACCTCATTTGAAATCTTGAGTCTTAAGAAAAAAACAAAATAAATTATCTTTTTTTATGTGAGAAAACACAGAATAAACAACATTGAAATTTTGTTAATTTCTTATAGAATTAAGTAAGAACATTTGAGTTTTTATGATTAAATTGGTTGTATGAGAACAAATCCCGATGTACTTATTATTGGAGGCGGTCTTGCTGGTCTGGCAAGCGCTCTGCACTTATCTAAAAAAGGTTTGAGGGTAACTCTTATCGAAAAAAATACGTATCCAAAGCATAAAGTTTGCGGAGAATACATCTCAAATGAAATTCTTCCTTATTTATTTTGGTTGGATATAGATGTTAGAGAACTCCATCCAACCAGCATTTCAAATTTTGAATTTGTTGCACAAAACGGAAAAACGGCAAAGACAAAACTTCCGCTTGGAGGTTTCGGAATCAGCCGTTATGAATTGGATCATTTCTTATTTAAAAAAGCCGTCGAAAATGGCTGCACTATTATTACAGAAAACGTCACTACTATTTCTTTTGAAAATGACATTTTCACCGTAACAACTTCTGAGGAAGTTCTTTCAGCAAAAATAATTCTGGGCGCTTATGGCAAAAGATCAAATATTGATCAAGTTTTGTCAAGAGAATTTATTTCTAAAAAATCACCTTGGCTTGCCATAAAAGCCCATTACAAAGGAAAATTTGATGAAAGCCTCGTTGGTTTGTATAATTTTCAGGGCGGTTATTGTGGTGTTTCTAAAGTCGAAAACGGAATTATCAACATTTGCTATTTAGCCGATTTTGAAACTTTTAAAAAGTACAAAAACATAGAAGAGTATCAAAAATCGGTACTTTATAAAAATAAGAAACTGAAAGCTATTTTCGAAAACAGCACTTCCCTATTCGAAAAGCCTTTAACTATAAGCCAGATTTCATTTGACAAAAAAGAATGTGTAGAAAATCATATTTTAATGA
>NZ_DHEI01000160.1:41088-64206 GCF_002399805.1 Flavobacterium sp. UBA4854 | reverse complement strand
TGTAGAAAATCATATTTTAATGATTGGAGATACTGCAGGATTGATTCATCCAATGTGTGGCAACGGAATGGCAATGGCGATTCATAGCGCTAAAATAGCTTCTGAACTAGTTCTTGATTTTTATTATGGAAAAATTGAAACCAGAAATGAATTTGAAAAAAAGTATATCAAAGAATGGAAAAAGCATTTTAGCAAACGATTATTTTTTGGCAGACTATTATCAAATGCATTGACGCATAAAAATTTAACTCATATCATGACGACCATTGCAGCATCGATTCCTGCATTACTTTCGTTCATTATAAAACAAACGCATGGCCGACCAATAACAATTGAATAAATGGGTGTAAACACTAAATATAGAACAGAAGAAATAGAGATAATGGATGATTTTTCGCTTGAAAGCGAAGAATTGATTGGCGCGTTAGATCAAATTGCTTCTATCAACCAATTACTTGGAGGAAATAAACTGACGCTACATGGCATAAAAGAACTTTTAAAAAATAGTGATACTTTAAAAACAATAATCATTGCTGATATTGGTTGCGGAAATGGAGATATGTTGCGAATGCTTGCTAAATACGGAAAAAAGCAAAATCTAAATTTTAAACTAATTGGTATTGACGCCAATGCTTTTACAATTGATTATGCCAAGAAACTTTCACAAGGTTTTACAAATATTGACTATTTCTGTATGGATATTTTTAGCGAAGATTTTAATCGGCTAAAATATGATATTGTTTTGTGTACGTTGACGTTGCATCATTTTACAACAGCGCAGATTGATGAAGTTATGAATGTTCTAAATAAAAATGCTTCGATCGGAATTGTTGTAAATGATCTTCATCGAAGCAAACTCGCTTATCGATTATTTGAATTGGTAAGCGTTATTTTCAATCTCAATAGAATGTCTCGTAATGATGGTTTGATTTCCATTTTAAAAGGATTCAAAAAAAAGGAATTGGAGCATTTCTCCGAAAAACTAAATCTAAAAAACTATTCCATAAACTGGAAATGGGCGTTTCGCTACCAGTGGATAATTACTAAAATATGAGTGTAAAGATAATCACAGCTGTTAAGCAGCTTCCGCAATATTCTCGAACGACCGAAGAAATACTTCCACTTGTAGATGTATGGCTTGAAGGTCAAGAAGAACGTTTTATTAAAAAAGTCAAAAAGATCTTTGAAGGCGCTTCTGTAGACAAACGTTATTCTATCATGGAACCTTCAGAAGTTTTTACCGCAACTTCATTCGAAGAAAAAAATGATATTTATAGTCGTGAAATGATTGTTCTTGGGCATCAAGTTCTCGAAAAAGCATTAGAAAAAATTGGTTGGGATCCGCAGAGTTTAGATTACATTATTACCGTAAGCTGTACCGGAATTATGATTCCTTCGCTTGATGCTTATCTGATTAATAAAATGAAACTCAGACAAGATATTGTTCGTCTTCCTGTAACCGAAATGGGTTGCGCAGCAGGAATTTCGGGAATTATTTATGCGAAGAATTTTCTAAAATCGAATCCCGGAAAACGTGCAGCGGTAATTGCTGTAGAATCGCCAACGGCAACTTTTCAGTTAGATGATTTCTCTATGCCGAATATTGTCAGCGCCGCGATTTTTGGTGATGGTGCTGCTTGCTGTTTATTGTCTTCAAAAGAAGAAGATGCTGGTCCTGAAATTCTCAATGAACAAATGTATCATTTTTATGATGCTGAACACATGATGGGTTTCAAACTAACAAACGGCGGACTGCAAATGGTTCTCGATATTGAAGTTCCAGATACGATTGCTTCTCATTTTGGCGATATTATTCATCCTTTTCTAAAGCAGAATAATCTTGAAATTAAAGATATTGATCACATGATTTTTCATCCTGGGGGAAAAAAAATCGTGACAACTGTTGAATCTCTTTTTGGAGGATTAGAGAAAAATATTGACGACACTAAAGAAATTCTCAAACAATATGGTAATATGTCGAGCGCTACAGTTTTGTATGTTTTAGAAAACATTATGAACCGAAATCCGAAAAAAGGAGAAAAAGGTTTAATGCTGAGTTTTGGCCCAGGATTTTCGGCACAAAGAGTTTTATTACAATGGTAATTTGAAAGCTTATGAAATTAACAGATATCGTAAAACAACTTCCTTACAGTGAGCCCTTTTTATTTGTGGATGAATTGCTTCACGCAGATGAAAACGGTGTTATAGGAACTTATACCTACAAAGAAAATCTTGATTTTTACAAAGGCCATTTTAAAGATAATCCTGTTACTCCAGGCGTTATTCTAACTGAAACAATGGCGCAGATTGGAATGGTTTGCTTAGGAATATTTTTATTAGGAAATGAATTGGGAGAAAACACCGTAATTGCTTTTACTTCGGCCGATATGGAATTTTTGAAACCTGTTTATCCAAATGAAAAAGTAACGGTGACATCTGAGAAATTGTTTTTCCGTTTCGGAAAATTAAAATGTAATGCTGTAATGAAAAATGAAGCTGGACAAGAAGTTTGCCGAGGTGTTTTGGCAGGAATGATAACCAAGAAATTATGAAAAAACGAGTTGTTATAACAGGACTTGGAGTTGCCGCGCCAAATGGTGTTGGCATTCCTGCGTTTAGTCATGCACTACAAAACGGCATTTCGGGTATTCGTCATGATTCTCAGTTAGAAGAATTGCAATTTTCTTGTCAGATTGCGGGTCAGCCTCAAATATCTGAGGAATTAAAAGCCCAGTATTTTACAGAACTCGAACTTCGCGGATTTAATAGCACCGGAATTTTATATGGTGTTATTGCAGGAATGGAAGCTTGGAATAACGCAGGATTGTCCATAAACGAAAATCCAGATTGGGACAGCGGCATTATCTTCGGATCTGGAACTTCTGGAATTGATAAATTTCGCGAAAGCATTTATAAAATTGATGAATTGCAAGTTCGAAGATTAGGGAGTACAGTTGTGGCTCAAACGATGAATAGCGGTATTAGCGCGTATCTAGGCGGTAAAATCGGATTGGGAAATCAGGTTACCACGAATTCTTCGGCTTGTACAACTGGAACTGAAGCTATTTTAATGGCTTACGACCGTATTCAATCTGGACAGGCAAAACGAATCTTGGCAGGAAGCACTTCTGATAGCGGACCTTATATTTGGGCTGGATTTGATGCGATTCGTGTTTGTTCTTCCAAGTTTAATGACAATCCAGAAGAAGGTTCAAGACCTATGAGTGCTTCGGCAGCTGGATTTGTTCCAGGAAGCGGTGCTGGTGCTTTTATTATTGAAGATTTGGAAACTGCTTTAAAACGAAACGCAATCATTTATGCTGAAATTTTGGGTGGAAATGTCAATTCTGGCGGACAGCGCGACGGCGGAACTATGACGGCACCAAACAGTACAGCCGTTCAAAGATGCATTAAAACTGCTATCCAAAATGCAGGAATAACTCCGAATGAAATTGATGCTATAAACGGGCATTTAACAGCAACAACAAAAGACAGTTTAGAAATCGAAAACTGGACAAAAGCGTTAGAGAGAAATGGTTCTAATTTTCCGTACATTAATTCACTCAAAAGTCTAACTGGACATTGTTTAAGCGCATCTGGAAGCATTGAAAGTGTTGCCACAGTATTACAGCTTTATGAAGGCTTTTTGTTTGGAAATAAAAACTGCATTGATCTACATCCTGAAATTACTGCACTGATTGATTCGTCAAAAGTGCTCTTAGAAACAAAAAAAACTAACCCCAAAATAATTGCAAAAGCCAGTTTTGGTTTTGGCGATGTAAACGCGTGCATATTATTTAAAAAATTCGAAAATTAAAATGGACAGACAAGAACTTACCGCAAGATTAAAAGTAATTATAAAGCCTTTTGTAACTAACATGGTCGCCTATGACAACTTAACAGAAGAGACTGATTTTATAAAAGATTTAAATATAAATTCGGCAAACTTGGTTGATATTGTTCTTGATCTTGAAGAAAACTTCAATATTGTAATTGACAATACCGATATGGAAAGAATGCTAGATGTAAAAACAGCTTTAGAAATTATCGAAACTAAACTTGCCGAAAAATGATTGGCAACGATATTGTAGATCTCGCGCAGTCACGTATAGAAAGCAATTGGCAACGGAAAGGCTTTATAGAAAAGCTTTTTACAGCTGATGAACAATTACTCATAAAAAATTATGCTGAACCAGAAATCATGGTTTGGCTTTTATGGAGTATGAAAGAGGCTGCGTACAAAATCTATAATCGCCATACCAAAATACGTGAATTCAGTCCGAAAAAGCTTTCTTGTTCATTAGAGTCTTTGACTTCACAAAATACATCAGGAAGAGTCATTTGTGATAAAGGAATTTATCACACAAAAACATTTTTGTCTTTGGAGAACATTCATACCATTGCTGTAGATAATCAGAAAAATATCAATAATGTAATTGAAGTTCAGAACCCAGAAATTGTAAAAGATGAAAATGGAATTCCGTATTTAAAAACTTTAAACTCACTTCAGGATATTTCAATCAGTCATCACGGAAGATTTCAGAAATGGGTTGTTATTCGGCAATAAATTTATTATGCTCTTATTGTTTCTTTAGAAGAAATTCTCTCAAAACAACCGCATGATTTATTTCGGTATCTCTTGCGCCATACAATAACGTGATAGATTGTTTTTCTGCAATTATTCTTAATCGTTCAACATCTTCATTTTTCGTTTTTAATTCTTCTGTATATAATTTAGAAAAATCGGTAAAATGTTCTTTTTTGTGATCAAACCACGTTCGCAATTTTGGCGAAGGCGCAATTTCTTTATCCCATTCATCCATTTTAAGATCAACTTTTTTTATTCCTCTCGGCCATAAACGATCTATTAGAATGCGATAAGTTCCATCATTCTCTTTAGAATCGTAAACTCTTTTAATCTGTATTGCTTTCATTTCTTATTTCATTTCCTTCACAATACTTTCTGCTAGTTTTGCATAATCATCGTTGAAGTGATGTGAGCCTGGAATTTCTATGGTTTTAATATTCGATTCTGCAAAACGTTT
The DNA here is from genome assembly GCF_002399805.1 of Flavobacterium sp. UBA4854. Lineage (NCBI taxonomy): Bacteria > Pseudomonadati > Bacteroidota > Flavobacteriia > Flavobacteriales > Flavobacteriaceae > Flavobacterium > Flavobacterium sp. UBA4854. The sequence continues at coordinate 59,161 of NZ_DHEI01000160.1, read as the reverse complement.
TCTCGTTTCTTGATCTTCTTCACTTCCGAAAAAACAAACCGGATTATAAGCTTTTATTTTCTTGATTTCCGAAATCACATCATAATTATCATTTGAACTTTCCATACTTAACATATCTGCAATATGAATTTCAAAATCAGCTTTTACATCTGGCGATAACGAATAAACTCCTTTTAAACTTTCTTTTAAGTTTTCTGGAAAATTAGCCGCAACAAACGGAATAACAGATGCTCCAAAAGAATAACCTACAAGAATAACCGATTTTTTATTCCATTGCTGCAAATAATGTTCTACTGCTTTTGACACAGCAATTGACGTTTCTGATGGCGTTTTAGCATTCCAAAAATACTTCTGAGCATCAAGTCCCACAACTGCAATTCCTCTTTCTGCTAACGCTTCTCCAACAGATTGATCAAAACTTGTCCAGCCTCCATCCCCAGAAATGACAAAAGCAATCGGAAGATTTTCATCTTTACTTTTTGTCGGAATCAATGTTAAAGGCATTTCAAAAGGCAGCGGTTCCAAATGCTGTTCTTTCAATAACGAATTCTGCTCTGATTTTTGTCTTGCATAATTGGGTGTATTCAGAATTTCTTTATAAGCATCTATAAACTGAGGAAGCCAATTTTTTGTAACCGAAAATCCGTGTCCAACTTTTTGAAGTGTAATTAATTTTCCTTGTTTAAGTCCGTCCATGTATTTTTTAGTATCTGCATAATTGCAAACCTGATCTGTTGTTCCTTGCAAAACAATAAAAGGAGCTGTAAGTTTTTCTGTTTTTTCGAGATAAAAGGCTTTTCCTTCTTTTAAAACATGAGAAGTTAGTCCAGAACCATCGCATAAAGTTCTGTCTGTTTCAATATCAGGACAAAATCCTAAAGCAATAGCTCCACTAAAAGTATTGGCAGGAGCTTGAGCCAACATTCCATAAACGAGTGTAGCGCCAGAAGAATATCCTACTAATATGGGTTTAAAATATTGTTTTAGCTTTAATTTCTTTTGCAAAATCAAACTCAATTCTTCGAAATCGCCCGCTGGATAATAACATTTTGATTTTTCTTTTTTAATGTTTTTAAAATAATGCTGAATATCAATACCAGCCACCAAAGCTCCTTGATCTACAATGTTTTTGGCCATATCTACTACTCCACTATTCCAGCCTCCGTCGCCAGAAATAAACAATACAACTGCATTTGGTGTTGCTTTGGGTTTATATATCGTTACTTTTCCAAATGAACCTACATTTATAGTGTCCAAGCTTGCTGCAAAGACACTTTGACCAAAAACGAAAAGAAAGATTATTGCTATTTTATTCATTTTGATTCTTTTTAACGTTAAATTAAAACTGGTTTTCTTTACCGTACATTATTAACGAAAGCGCAATAAAATATACATAGAGATTTAGCAGAAAAAGTCTTTGCCACAATCCTTTGTAAAGAGAAATGAAATTATTTTGATCTGAAGAAAAACGAAATGTAAAGAGTATCGTTGTAATGAGTCCGAAAACAAAAACAACCCATGAAAAAATATGAAACAGATATTTTCTTTGTGTTACAATAGCTTTACGCAAAATAAAAGGAAGCAGTAATGCTGCAATAACGCCAATACCACCGGCCAAACTATGCATCATAAAAGAATCAGTCATTCTGCCCTCGACTCTATCAGCTTTAAATAAACCAGAGCCAATACCTTCTCCCCAACCGTAGAGGATAATTAAAACAGAACCTAATTTTATAGCATTAGAATTGTCATTAAATACTTTTCCAAAAAAAATTCCAAAACCAATAAATATAATTCCAATGCAAATCCACCAAATCGAAATTATATTAGAAACAGGACTAATACTGGTCCCTAGCGAACTCATTGTATCTTTTAACTGATCATATCCAGCGTATCGGCTTCCTAATACAAACACGGCAATAAAATCGGAAATACAGGTAATGATACAAAGTATTGCCATTATTTTTGTCCAATTTAATTGTGCTGTTTTCATATTTTAAAAAAATTATGGTTTTACAACTTTATTAAGAACAATTGGAGCTTGAAGCAAATCGTAATCATGAGAATACACTAAGTATTTGTTGTGCCAAATGGGAGAAAATTTTTCCTTAAAATCTCGCAAACCTTTATAATGCGAAAAGAATTTGATTCTTTCGTAAGCAAACTTCATTGATTTTTCTGGAAAAGTATTCGCTTCCTCAATTCCGCTCATAGCGGCCAGTCCGAGATTTACAGATTCACAATTTTGCGATTTTAAATAGGTAAAAAGCTCAATAAGAATAAAATCCATTATACCGTTTGGCGCATCGTTTGTTTTACGGATTAAATCGTAAGTCCCTTCCTTTTCAGCATAATCGGGAATTACATTTAAGAAAGCAACAACTTTTTCTTCGGCGTTATCAACCGTAATAATCGTCTGCTGTTTAAGCTCTTCCCAATCAAATCTACCTTGAGAAAATATAATTTCGCTTCTTCTGGTACTATCCAACCATTCATCGCTAACAGCTTTTATTTTTTGAAGCACTCCATCCTTTATTGGCGGCGAGTAAATAGTAGTTTTAAAGCCTTTTTCTTTGACTTTGCTTATTGCATTTCGCAACGATTTTTTAGCACCGCCTTCGAGCGTAAATAGCGATAAGTCTACAACTCCTTCTTGACCAATAAACAAACTCTTTTTTTGCAGTGAAGTAAACACATCTAAGTTTTCTTCGGACACGCGATAATAGATACTTCTTAGACCGTTTTCATAACAATAATCATCAAATTCTATTATGCATTCTTTCATTTCGGCATTCGATTCTGCAACTGGATTTTCTAATACAACAGCAAAATTATCAGCAACACGATACGCTAAAAAAGCTTTCTGATTTTTGGCAATAAAAATGGTCTTGTCATCGTAGGTTTTAAAATAATCTAATGATGACGAACCATATTGCTGCAGAATAGCATTTGCTGCAGAAAAATCTGCTTCTACAGCTTGTTTTTTAATTGTATACGGACGTATTAAAGCGTAAAGCAGAAATCCTAGAGAGAGAAATCCGCAGATATTTATAGACAGAAGAAAACGTCTTGCAAAGCGGTCCAAAGGCACTAAATCTGAACTTCCGATCAAGAAATAGTTTTGCAATGTATATCGTATCGATTGAAGCCAGTCAAAATCAATATTAAAATGTTTTTTGTCTAAGAAATAAAAGCCCAAAATACCATAAACTAAAACAGCTGAAATACTTATTAAAACCGTTTTTAAACCTAAACTCTGCAAATGCGAATTGCTCTTTATATAATATTCTTTTCTTGTCACAATTAAACTAACCAGAACAACAAGTGCAATTACAGCTTCTTCATAATCAATAGCTTTAGTAATATTTCCTATTACAGAAATGCCCGTAAGAAAAACTGAAAACCACCACGCAGTTCGCAATCCTTTGAGCATAAAAGCCGCATTAACTAGCATAAATAAACCTGCAGTTATTACAAAATAGTTGGAAACTTTGATTGCAGAAATGGGAATTATATCTTCTAAAACATCTAAACGCTCAGAAATAGCCGGCGTTAAAACAGATATGATATTGATTAATCCTAAAATAAAAATTAGAAAAGAAGGAATAATGCGCATTAATAATTTATTGGCACTGAATAAAAACAATGCTGCTCCAGCCAGTAACGGAATCCAGAATTCGAAGAAGCGATAGAGAAAGGTAATTGCTATTGCATTAACATTCTGAAAACCAAATTGTATCAATATAAAACTCATTGATATTTCGATAGCTCCGAGTCCACGAAGAAAAGGCGAAACAATCAAAAATATAACCGAAATAATGTATCCCATTATTGCTGCGGTTAAGGATGGCGCAAATCCTAAAGCGATCATGGCGACATATAAATGCGCAATTCCAACAAACTCAATAATAGTAGAATAAACAACAACAAGCAGAAACTTATTTTTTATGATTCTGTTGTTTCTCAAATCCTCCATAAAGACCTCGGCAGAAGGAAAAAATCGAATAATAATAGTATAAATAAATCCTTTTTTTATAACCGAAACATAAACATAATACAGCATAATGCTTAATCCAGCAACTGCCGCAAACGCATACCATTCTCCAGAACCTGTTGTGCCTTGAAAAAAAGAATAAATTAAAGCAGGAATCGCGACTATAATGACAGAAAGTATACCGACAAAACCATAAACAATTGATGCAAAATGAATTTGAGTTGCTTTTACACCTTTCTTTTCGATTGGTTTAGTGAAAAAAGCTAAAGAAGAAATTCCGCCAGCAGGCAGGAAAACACTAACAAAGTTTCGTTTTAGAAAGAGAACAACGGCATCTTTAAATGTAATTTTGCTTTGTACGGCCAGAAAAGAGGCGTAATACATTAAAGCTTGCAATGTGATATAAATGACGGCCAGAATAACACCGCATAATACCCAAAAAATGCTTGCATCGGCAATAACATTTTTGACTTCTTTTAATTCTGAATTTTCATGTTTGATAAACCATATTCCGATTCCGAGAAAGAAAATGGTGAAGATTGCTTGCCTAATAATTTTATCATTTTCGCGTATAAATGAGATTCCTTTTTTTTCTTTAAAAAAAACAAGAAATCGATTAGAAATGGATTGTACTTTCATATTTCTATTATAGAATAATTTTAGCAATGAAAATAAATATCTTGTGTCGTATAAATTTACAATAATTATCTATCACTTATAACTTTACACAAATCTTTTTTAAGTAGACAGAGAACCAATTATTAAGAAGATTCTCTATATTTGAATTGAATTATATTCTAATTTTAATTCCCTAACGAGCCAAAATCTATGAGGATATTTTTGACAAAATCTATATTATTTTTACTATTCTTAACCTTACTTTCTTGCGAAGGCAAAAAAACACAAACCGAATCTAAACCAGCATATAAAGCTGGAGTAATTTTATCTTTTGACGATGCTTATGTCGACGAATGGTCTGAAGCAGATCAAGTTTTAAGAAAATATTCTTGGAAAGCCACTTTTAACGTCTGTAGAATTGATTCTATTGGAGCTCCCGAAATAAAAACACTGTTAGAGATGCAAAAATATGGTCATGAGATCGCTGGACACGGTTATCATCATTACAATGCTGTTAAGTTTACCAAAAAATATAGCGTCAAAGAATATTTAAAACAAGAAATAGATCCGATGATTGTTTCTATGAAGAAAAAGGGATTCAACGTTACATCTTTTGCTTATCCTTATGGAGAAAGATCAGATTCTTTAGATCAAGCATTATCTCCTTTATTTAAAATTATTAGAGGAAGAGCATTTGGTGGTGAAGCTCCAGAAAAACAAGACAGCTATTTTAATAATTCTAAAATTGTTTTTGCTTTTGATATTGACAATAGCCACATTCATTTCAGCATTCCTTATGTATTAGAATTATTAGATTATGCCAAAAGAAACAATAAAATTCTACTTCTTTGCGGCCATAAACCTGTAAAAGAAATCACTGAAAATTATCAAGTTAAAATTGAAACTTTAGAATTCATCTGCAAATACATGAAATTGAATGATCTTAAGTTTTATAAACTTTCCGATTTAGACAATTTGGTTCAGCCAAAGCTTTAATCCAGAAAATTGAATTACCACTAACATAAAAACAGCTTTTTTTTAAAATGAAAAATTTTCTAATCACATTAAGCCTAATACTATGTAATATAATGGCTTATTCTCAAAAAGGCACAATTCCTGCCGACAATTTGCTTAAAACCAAATTAGACTCTCTGGTCAATAAATCGGTTCTTCCGTTTATGTCAGAAAGTTCGAGAGTTGGTCTTTCTATCGGAATTATAAAAGATGGAAAAGAATATTTCTACAACTACGGTTCTACTCAAAAAGAAAAACAAGTACTTCCTACTTCAAATACACTTTACGAACTGGCTTCAAACAGTAAAACATTCTCTTCGACATTACTAGCAAGAGCTGTTCTCAACAAAAAAGTAACTCTTACAGATGATATTAGAAAATATTTAAAAGGAGATTATCCAAATCTTCAATATAAAGGAACGCCAATCACGCTACTAAATCTTGCAAACCTTACTTCTGCCCTTCCAAACTGGATGCCTGATAGCAGAGAGATTTTCGCAAAAGCCAATCCCGACTCTATTGCTTATATATTAGATGCCGTGCATCGAAAATACAGCAAACAACAATTTTACACCGATTTGCATGATGTGAAATTAGATACAGTTCCTGGAGCAATTTCTAGACATTGCAACACAGCAGCGCAATTATTAGGTCATATTATGGAAACAGTTTATGGAGAAAAGTTTGGCACACTTATAAAGAAAGAATTTACAACTCCGCTTAAAATGAAAAATACCGTTTTATTAGGCAATGTTAAACTTCCAGCTTCAATGGCCTTTGGATATGATGCAAAAGGAAGAAAAATGCCTTTTATAGACTGGGAAGATATGCAGGTTGCGGCATCAATAGCTTCTTCAACATCAGATATGCTGCAATACATTAAATATCATTTGAATGAAAAAAATGCAGATGCAAAATTAACACATCAGCCAACTTTTGGAGATCTTAAGAATGGTGCAATTGGCCTAAACTGGAAAATAACCAAACCAGAAAATGGTCCAGTAAGAATTTCGCATACTGGAGGAAGCTTAGGTTTTAGTTCTTATGTTATCTTTTCTCCAGAATCTAATTCGGGAATTATTCTCTTTGCAAACGACTCTGATATGAAAACACAAAATGAGCTCATCAAATTGGCAGAAACGATATTGTATTAAAAAATATTCCGTTAGGAATATCTGATCGGTAGAAAAATTGGACGAAACGATATTTCATTAAAAAATATTCCGTTAGGAATATCTGATCGGTAGAAAAAAAAAGATAACGCATTCGCATAGTGTCCTGTAGGGACACCTGTTTTTACGAAATAATTTTTGCAAAAACCAATCAAACGTTCCTACGGAACGTATCTTTGTTTACAATTAAAAAAAATCTACCGATCAGACATTCCTACGGAATGTTTAATATCTCAAAAAAGAAATTATGACGATTTATCTTTTGAAAAATACTTAGGAAATAAATACTTTTAATTACTTTTAATGCATCAATTTTATTCTGCATAATGATTATTAAGAAAAAAGACAACTGGTTTAAAATGCTCTTTGAATGGAAGGGTTCTGTTTTACCCCAATTGCTTCCACGATTGTTTCTACTCTTTTTGTTTTCCTTCCTTATTGTTTATTATAAATCTTTTCTTCTCGAATATAATCTTCACATTAATCCAGCAATTTTTACTTTGTTCGGAATTGCGCTTGCCATATTTCTTGGTTTTAGAAATAATGTAAGTTATGATCGTTTTTGGGAAGGAAGAAAACTTTGGGGCGCTTTGTTAAACGATACCAGATCACTTGCCAGACAAAGCATTACACTTTTAAATACAAAAGAAAACAAATTAGAAAGCCAAAAGTTTATTAATCTTTTAATTGCATTTGTTTATGCTTTAAAACATCAATTACGAAATACCAATTCTACAGAAGATTTTAATCGTTTGCTTCCTTCAGACTTTAAAGAACAATTGAAAGATGTTCATTTTAAGCCAATTATTATTTTAAGAGAATTAGGTTTATGGGTAAAAAAAGCAAAAGAAGAGGGCAAAATTGACGGAATGGCGCAATTGGCATTCGAGGAAAATTTAAATAAACTTTCGGATATTGTTGGCGGATGCGAAAGAATTGCCAGTACTCCTATTCCGTACACCTATAGCGTATTATTGCATCGAACAGTTTATATCTATTGTTTTATACTTCCGTTTGGATTTGTAGAAACATTAGGATGGATCACGCCTTTTGCAATTGTTTTTATTGCTTATACTTTTGTAGCCTTAGAAGCTATTGCAGACGAATTAGAAGAACCATTTGGCGTTCAGCCAAATGATCTAGCTTTAGATGCAATGTCTCTTATGATTGAGAATACACTTTTAGAATTAAACGATCAAAAGACGATTGAAAAGAAAACTCCTAACCAGTATTATATTACCTAATTTACTTCAAAAACGATGAACAAAGTTTTATTAGTCGAAGACGATCCGAGAGTTGCTTCTTTTATTACAAGAGGACTTGAAGAGCAATTGTATCAGGTAAAAAATGTCAGCAAAGGTTTTGACGCCATTAACGAAGTGATGGAAAATACTTATGATATTATCATTCTTGATATTATGCTTTCTGATATTTCTGGTTTTGAAGTCTGCGAAGTTTTAAGAAATCGAAAAATAATTGTTCCTATTCTTATTTTAAGTGCGCTCGATACTCCACAAGAAAAAGTTAGAGGATTGAAAGCCGGAGCCGATGATTATTTAGCAAAGCCCTTTTTGTTTGAAGAACTTCTAGCGCGAATCAATGCACAACTTCGTCGCACAGAATTTAGCACTGGCGTTTTAGATTTTCAGTCGTATGCCGGAATCAAAATTAACATGAAAGAACAAAGCGCCAGCAGAGATGGTAAAGAACTTAATCTTTCTTCAAGAGAATTAAAGCTTCTGATCTTTTTTATGAAAAACCGAGAAACTGCTTTGTCTAGAATTGCCATTGCAGAAGCTGTTTGGCACATGGATCTTGATATGAGCATTAATACTGTTGATGTTTATATTAATTATTTAAGAAATAAAATCGACAAGAATTTTCCTTTTCCGCTTATACATACCATAAAAGGTACAGGATATATGCTTAAAGATAAATCTAATGAATCTTAAAAGTAAACTTGCCAGAAATTCGACTCTGCTGTTTGCCTTTATCTTAGGCCTTGTCCTTATTGGATCTTTTTTGCTTTTTAAAAGCCATCGAAAAGATTTGTATTATGAAAAACTCGAAGACAATGCCTTAATTACTGCTTTCTTCTATTTTGAGAAAGATGAAATTAGAAAAATGGACAGTGTCAGTTATAAAGACATTGAAACTCAATTTAATAAAATTGCGAATCAGTCTATTCGAATTTACAATGCAAAAACAAAGAAATTGTATTTGCGCGATGATGTTCCTGTTGTATTAAATGATCGAGAATTAAAAGCTATTTCGCGAGACCGAATTCTGCATTTTACAATAGACGAAAGACAATTTAGCGGTTTATACTACAAAGACAATCAAGGAGATTTTATTATTGTTGTTTCTGGAATAGACGATGTTGGAATTAGGCAGTTAGAAATGCTTGCCATTGTTTTCTTTACTTTTTATCTGGCAGGAATTGCACTTAATTATCTTTTAGGAAGGTTTTTGGCAAAACAAACTTTCAGACCTTTTGCCGATGTTATTTCTAAAGTAAATACCATTACAACAGAAAATCTCCATTCTAGACTTGAAATGCCAACCGCAAGCGGAAAAGATGAAATAAAGGAATTGATTACAACTTTTAATTATCTTTTAGAAAGACTGGAAAATGGTGTTGCAATACAGAGAAACTTTCTTAAGAATGCTTCTCACGAATTAAAAACTCCGCTTACTTTTATTATAGGAGATATCGATGTTTCTTTACAGCATCCGAGAACCAATGAGCAATATGAAGAAGTTTTAAAATCACTTCGAAGAGATACTTTTCACTTAAAGTCAACATTAGACGGATTGCTTATTTTATCTGGATTAGAACTTTCAGAGCCTGACCAGATGGAAATGGTTAGAATAGATGAAATTTTATGGAATATACTCGAAAAGAAAAATATCGAATATCCTGAAGTAAAAGTTTCACTTAATCTAGATGCTGTTGCCAATAATGAAGATTTATTATTTGTAAATGCTAACCGACACATGCTTTTTATTGCTCTATATAATATTATAGACAATGCAATTAAGTTTTCTTTTCCTTTACAGGTTAATATTGTAGCTTATGAAGAGCAAGGAAAACTGCTTCTAAAAATAATAGATCAAGGTTCTGGAATTGAAGAAAAAGACCTCAAATCTATTTTCGATTTATTCTTCAGAAGCGATCGCACCAGACACATTCAAGGACAAGGATTAGGTCTCTTTATTACGATGCAAATACTAAAACGCCATAACATCACTTTAACTGTTGATTCTGAACTTGAAAAAGGCACTGTTTTCTCTCTCCAATTTCCGTAGTATTTGAAATAAAAATCAAAGACTTTTCTTGGTCTTAAAAATAGCTTTTCTGCTCTTCGTAACATTTACATAATACTCTAATCTATCTCTAATCTTGTTTAAATCTATCTCTAATACCTTGTTTTATGGGATGTGAGAGAAACTGCTTGATTTTAAAGCGATAGCCGTTTTTTTATTAAATAACATCTTCGTTATCTTAAGTTAACAAAGAATTGTTTTTTGATTTTTCGTTAACATAAGCCTTAAATCGAATCAAAGTAAAGAGAGTTTATTTGTCGTGGATAAAAACTAATAAATAACATGACAAAACTAAAACTCTTTTTTTCGGCTTTAATGCTCCTTACAGCAGGAAGTATTTTTGCCCAGATTACAACTTCATCGTTGTCTGCAAAAGTCAATGATGGAACTACTGCAGTTATAGGTGCAGAAGTTACTTTAACACATTTACCTACAAATGCAGTTTACAGAGCGACAACAGACAAATCTGGTCGTTTTAGCTTCGAAAACTTAAATGCTGGTGGCCCTTACGAATTAGAAATAAAAGGTAACGACACCAAAGATTACTCAAATGCAAATATTTATCTAGCTCTTGGAGAAAATGATTTACCAACAATAGTAGTTGGAAAAGCAGATAACAATGTATTAGAAGAAGTGGTTATTACAAGTTCTAAACCTTCTTCTAAAAACAATGGTACAAGCATTAATGAAAAACAAGTAAACTCGCTTCCTTTGATTAATAGAGGAATTCAGGATGTTACAAAACTTGTTCCTCAAAGTTCTAACAACTCTTTTGCTGGTACCAACTTTAGATACAACAACGTTACAATTGACGGTTCTATAAATAATGATGCCATCGGATTTAGCCCTTCTTTGGGTGGTCAATCTGGAACTTCTGGAATGCCAGGAAGCAGTACGCGTTCAAATTCTATCAGTTTAGATGCGATTCAAGATATTCAGGTTTATATTGCTCCTTACGATATTAAATTAGGAAACTTTTTAGGAGGAAGTGTAAATGCTGTAACAAGAAGCGGAACAAATACTGTGAGCGGATCTATTTACAGCTACGGAAGAAGTGCTGCTATAACTGGTCCTAACAATGCTGGTGACGGTTCTAAAATGCCAAGTTCTTTTGGTGATTACCAAGTAGGTTTCAGATTAGGATTGCCAATTATTAAAGATAAATTGTTCTTCTTTACTAATATGGAATATGCAGAAAGAACAGATCCTGTTTTTTATAATGCTGGTTCAACAGATTCTAACGGAAAATTAACTTCATTAGTAGATAATGCTACTGCAGAGCAAATTTCACAATTCGTAAAATCAAACTACGGATTTGATCCAGGAACTTACGGTTCTTACAATAACTTCTCTAAAAGCCAAAAATTCTTCAATAAGATTGATTGGAAAATCAATGAGAAAAACTCCCTTTCGTTAAGAAACAATACCGTAATTTCTCAGGCTACAAACTTAGAGCGCGATGCTGCAAACTTCAGATTTGCAAGTATGGACTTTACTCAGAAAAACCAAGCTATCAGTACGGTTTTAGAATTAAAAACGCATTTCAATAGCCAATGGTCTAACTCATTTATTGCAAGTTATTCGGCAATAAAAGATTATCGTGATCCAAAATCTAATAATATCATGTTTCCTCAAACAGAAATTGGTTATAATGGAGGAACTATTTTCTTAGGAAATGATCGTGAAGCAACTGTTTTCAATATGAAGCAAAATACTGCTGAGATTACAGACAACCTTACTTATAAAACAGGAAATCATACTTTCTTATTTGGTACTCACAATGAGTTTTACGATATCAACTACGGTTTCGTAAATGCACTTAACGGAAGAGTTTCATACAAATCTCTAGCAGATTTCTTCAATAAACTTCCTACTCGCGTTCGTGGAACTTATCCTTTTGATGGTTCTACAAGAGACGAAATCTTCAATAATCCGTATGCTAAATTCAAAATAAACATGTATAGCGCTTACGTACAAGACGAAATTAGAGTTGGAGACAAATTAAAAGTAGTTCCAGGTATTCGTATCGATTATACAGATTTGCCAAACAAACCAAAATTAAGCGAGCAGGTACAAAACTCTCCTGAAGATCCAAACTACGGAACCACATATACTTATACTCCGTTGAATCAAATTAAAAACAACTTCTTTAGTTCAGCATTAGTTTCTCCTAGAATTGGATTTACTTATAATGTAGACGATGATAAAACATTTGTTATTAGAGGTGGTTCTGGTGTATTTACAGGAAGAATTCCGTTTGCATGGTTAGGATATGCTTATTACAATGATGGTGTTGGATACGGAAGTTATGACAAAAACAATTTGACTGCTGCTCAGGTTGCAGCTGCTGGAGATCCTTTAGCAACTGGCGGACTTAACGGTTACCATGATGCTACGCCAAAAGTACAAGCCGATTTAATTGACAATAAATTTAAAATGCCTGCTGTTTTAAGAAACTCATTGGCTTTTGATAAAACGATTGACGGATACAAATTTACTCTTGAAGGTATGTACACAAAAGTAATTCGTGACTTAGAGTTTCAACAAGTAAATAAAACAGATAATCCTACTTATTTCTCTTACGATACAAAACACGAAATGCCAATTTATGCTGCAAACATAAACTCAGCTTTTTCAAATGCATATTTGTTATCAAACACAAATAAAGGATACCGTTACAGCATTACTGAAATGATTTCTAAAACTTACGATTTCGGTTTCAACTTTATGGTGGCTTATACTTACGGAGATTCTCGTGATATCACAAACGGAATTCGTAACTCTATGGAAAGTAACTTTCAAATGAACCAATCTTTAACTCCAAATAATCCGCAGTTAGCGACTTCTAACTTTAATATTAAGCACAGAATCGTTTCTAATGTAGGTTACGGCGTAAAAGTTGCTCCAAACAATACTTTATCTGCTAACGTGTATTTCAATGCACAATCTGGAAATCCGTTTTCTTGGGGATTTGTTAACTCAACAATTGCAGGAACAGGACAAGCAGCAGGTTTAGCTTATATCTTTAAAGATGCAGCAGAAGCAGCAAAATATATTGGAGTAAATTCTGCAGGAGTTCCATCTGCAACAGCAGCACAACAAGTTGCAGATTATGAAGCTTTCATCAACGGAAATGATTATTTAAAAAGCCGTAGAGGAACATTTACACAAAGAAATGGAGATACAACTCCTTGGAACATTCAAGCTGATTTAAAATTAATGGATGAAATTAAGGTTACTAAAGTAGGGACTTTCCAAATTTCTTTCAGCATGGCAAATATCGGAAACCTTATCAACAAAGATTGGGGAAGAAGTTATTTTGTTCCTAACACTTATAATTCAACAGCAAGTCTTGGTTTAACAAAATCAGGAAACTTAGGCGGAGTTGCTACAGGCGATCCAACTTATACTTTCCAAAAACCAACTACTTCACCTTATACTGTAGATCAATTAGCTTCAAGATTCCAAGGTCAGCTTGGCTTGAGATACTCGTTCTAAAAATTGTGTTTTTTTTTATTTTTGATTATCTCCCCGTTTCTCCTTTAAGAAACTGGGAGATTTTCCTTTTAAACTTATAAAACAAAAGCCACTCTCACAAAAGAGAGCAGCTTTTTAAACAAACCAAATATAAATATTACTGTTTTTCTGGTGTAATACTGTAAGAGATTCCTTTTTTAGTAGCAAATACGGCAGTGTAACCAATAGTTGATTTTTCGCTTTTAATATTCAGCTTATCTACCACAAATGGTTCTGCAGCTCTTACAGTGCAAGTTCCTCCGTTATTAGATACAATTTTTGTCTTACTCATTTTCCCATCTTTCCATTTTATATCTACAGAGAAATTTCCTTTTGCTTTAATACCTTTAATTTCGCCATCTGTCCAAGCATCTGGCAAAGCAGGAAGCAAATGAATTTCTTGATTCTGACTCTGCATTAGCATTTCGATTACACCAGCTGTTCCTGCAAAATTTCCATCAATTTGAAATGGCGGATGCGCATCAAAAAGATTCGGATAACAACCTCCGTGTCTATTATATTCTGTGTTATTTTCCTTTGTTAATCGCAACTGATTTTTGAATAATCGATAAGCATGATTTCCATCTAAAAGTCTTGCCCACATATTTACTTTCCAAGCCAAGCTCCAACCTGTTCCATCGTCTCCGCGAAGTTCTAGCGTTTTCTTTGCAGCGTTTGCTAACTCAGGAGTTTTTAATGGAGAAATCAAATTGGCAGGATGCAAAGCATACAAATGAGAAGTATGCCTATGATGCGGATCTTCTTCTTCAAAATCTTTATACCATTCTAATAGTTGTCCTTTGCTTCCTATTTGAAATGGCAATAATTGTTCTTCTGCTTTACTTACAGTTTTTCTGAAATCAACATCTGTATTTAAAATTTTAGAAGCCTCAATTGTATTTTCGAATAAATCTTTTATAATTCCAATGTCCATTGTAGAAGCTGTTGTAACAGTTCCTTTCTTTTTTCCATCATAATAAAATATATTTTCTGGAGAAGTAGAAGGCATCGTTACCAAATAGCCATTTTTATCTTTTTGAAGCCATTCTAAACTAAATTCTGCAGCTCCTTTCATTATCGGATATACTTTTTTAAGATACGTTAAATCGCCCGTATATTGATAATGTTCCCACAAATGTCTGCTCAACCAATTGGCCCCCATATACCAATTGGCCCACATTGGATCTCCTTTTCCAAAATCGCCTACCGGATTTGTCATTGCCCAGATATCTGAGTTATGATGCAAAACCCAGCCATTTGCATGGTAATAACTTTTGGCTGTTTCTGCTCCTGTTATAGAAACATTATTAATGAATTCGTCTAACGGAAAAAACATTTCAGACAGATTTCCTGATTCTACTGGCCAATAATTCATCTGTAGATTAATGTTGGTCGTATAATTGCTGCTCCAAGGTGCACGAAGTTTATTATTCCAAATTCCTTGTAAGTTTGCTGGCGCGTTTTGTGTACGCGAAGAAGAAATTAATAAATAACGGCCGTATTGAAAAAATAAAGCTTCCAATCCAGCGTCTTTTTCACCTTTTGCATATTGTTCTAATCGTATATCGGTTGGCAAATTAGATTTATTGGTTTCGTTTACATTTAATTGTAATGAAATTCGGTTAAAGAATTTTTGAAAATCGGCTTTATGTTCTTTAAATAAAACATCGTATTTCTTAGCACTAGCTTTTTTAATTGGAGTTTCAGCAAATTGATGTTCATCTTTTCCTTGACTATCTGGACATTTATCAAATCCATTAAAGCTTGTTGCTGCCGAAACAAAAAGCAGTATTTCAGATGCATTTTTTATAACTAATCTATTTCCTTCAGAAGTTATTTCTCCATCTTTTACAATTGGTTTAATAATCAATTCAAAACGCATTCCTCTACATCCTGATGCGTCTTCATAAACAACAGGCTCTGTATTGTAATCAATATAACTTGGATCTGAATGAGAAGGTGTTTTACCTTTTAAAACCAAAGATTGATTTTGAACTACTTTCTGATTTTTTAAAAGGCTTGAAGCATCAATTGCAATAGAAAGTTTTTTTAACTGATCTGCAGAAAGTTTTATAACAATACATTGTGCAGGCGCAGATGCGAAGATTTCTCTTTTGTAATTTACACCGTCAACTTTAAAATTGGTTACCGCTAATCCTGTTTGAATGTCAAGACTTCTGTTATAAGAATCTGTCTTCTTCCCGCCAAAATCCTGTTTTAGAATCAGATCTCCTAAAGGCATAAAGCTTTCGCTATAAGCTCCTTGCATGTTTTTAGTCAATTCATTCGCCTTTTCAAAATCTTCATTTTTTAATGCTTCTCTAATTAATGCCAAGTTTTTAAACGCATCTGGATTTACATTTTTCTGTACAGGTCCGCCGCTCCACAAAGTAGCTTCATTGAGTTGAATTAATTCAGAATCGACTCTTCCAAAAACCATTGCTCCAAGCGTACCATTTCCTATTGGCAAAGCTTCTGTCCACTCAACAGCAGGCTGATTATATTGCAATTTTAAATCCTGCGAATAACCCAAAAATCCAGTAATGGCAGAAATAAATATAAACCCCTTTTTAAAAAAATGATATCTCATGGTATTTTTATTAATAATTTGCAATTGATAATTTACAATAAATTAGTTCATTTTCAATTTTAAGACCGTTACCGAATAAGCAGGAAGATTTAAATCTTGTTTTCCTTTTATCACTTTGTATTCACTCTCTTTTGGTGTAATTTTTTTAGGTTCTGCAAAAGTATTTTCATCTTGTGTACTTGCACTTGCCAATCTTATTATTGTTCCTTTCGTACTTAATTTTGCGCCTTTTAAATCAATATTCACTTCTTGGCTTGATGCTGCAGTATTGACCAATTTTATAATAATTTCTTTGCTGTTTGCGTCTTTTACCGCCGATGCATACAAATCATTCTGGCCAATTAACGCCTTTCCGTCTTTTGTAATGCTTAATAAATCTGTTCCTTTATTGGTTGAAAACAATTGCTGTACATAATAATTGGCTGATCCGTAAGATTGCAGATTATTAAACCAAATCATATCTGGTGTCCATTGCCAAGCATCTTCATGCGCCATCAAAGGTGCGTAAGAAGTTAACTGAACAACTTCTGCATTTCTTTCTAATCCTGTCATAAAAGCAGCTTCAGAGAAAGCACATTCCCAATTGTTTCTATTATTTGGGTTTGCTCCAGAAACACTTTGTGCAGCATATTCTCCTGCAAATATTTTTGGCCCTTTTCTATCATAATTATCGTAACGTCCTGCATTTTCTCTAAACCATTTCGGGCTTTCGTAATAATGTTCGTCTACCAGTTCTGCGTTAAGTTTTTTAAGTTCTTGCATTGCATAATCAAAATGTTCGCCTTTTGGAGAAGGTCCGCTTCCAGACACAATAATAATATTAGGATATTTTGCTTTTATGGCTTGTTCAAAAACTTTATATCTTTCAATGTAAGCTGGTCCCCATTGTTCATTACCAACTCCGATATATTTTAAATTAAATGGTTTTGGATGCCCCATGTCTGAACGGATTTTTCCCCAGTTTGTAGTAACTGCACCATTAGCAAATTCGATCAAATCTAAAGCATCTTGAACGTATGGATCTAATTCATCCATTTGAGCCAATTCTCCTGTATTGTATTGACAAGCCATTCCGCAACTTAAAATAGGTAGCGGTTCTGCACCAATATCCTCTGAAAGCTGAAAATATTCGTAAAATCCTAATCCAAAACTTTGGAAATAATCTGGAGTTTGCTTGTGGTTGAATTCGACATTCCAACGATTCATCATGGTTTTTCTTTCTTCCACATTCCCAACCGATTTTTTCCATTGGTAACGATCTGAAAGTGTTCTACCTTCTACAATACAACCTCCTGGAAAACGCAAAAATCCAGGTTTTACATCATACAAAAGCTGTACAAGATCTTTTCTAAGTCCGTTTTTTCTACCTTTCCAAGTATCTTCAGGAAAAAGCGAAATCATGTCTAAATCAATAATTCCCGTTCCTTCAAAAGTTAGCTTTAATTTCGCTTTTGCTTCTGTTTGAGTACCAATAAGCTGTGCTGTATAATTCGTCCATTGATCTGATTTTGGAACAATGCTCGTTTCTCCAATTACCTTTTGATCTTTATCTATTAATTGAATAATAATTTTTTTTATTGCTCCATTATGATTCGCAGCTTTTAAAGAAAAATTGTACTTAGCATCTTTCTTCACTCCCATTCCTCTGAAACCTTCATTTATTAAAGCATAGCCTTTATCATTATTAATCTCAACTCTGCAAAAATTAGTATTATTTGAAGCTATGTTGACAGGTAAGGCCATTCCAGATTCCTTATTCATTGAAGATCTGTTCGATTTAGGTTGCTCCCATCCCATTAAAGGTTTTTCAAATTCAAACGATCTATTTTTAATCATTTCGGC
>NZ_DHEI01000160.1:37437-40898 GCF_002399805.1 Flavobacterium sp. UBA4854 | reverse complement strand
GTTTTGGAAGCATCAACTTCTAAAGTCGCTTTTTGGGCATTTCCATAAATACTACTAAATAGTAAACCACTTATGAATAATGTTGAAATTACATTTCTTTTCATTGTACTGTTTTTATATTGAGAATATACTTGCAATATATTAATTAATCATTTTAAACGCTATGCTGAAAGTTTGAAAAGTATCACTTTACAAAAATTTATTGTGAATTTTACACTTATAATTTTCTACAAGATTACATCACCTTTTAACGGCCTCATATTTATTTGGAAAAGCTGATTCTCCATCTAAATTAACCACTTTTAAAATATCAACATTTTTACTTTCTACAGCATATTTATAATATTCTGGTTTGTTTTTTCCCCATTGAACCGTGCAATTCTGAACTTTTATACTTTCGGCAGTATCAAAATAAAAACCCGAAGTGCTTCCTTTTACAAAACCTTCCACATTTGCAGGACGTCTGTCATATAATCCGCCAGGGAAAGAAGTCGTTTTATCCATGTAAACGCTCACGTTTTCAAAAACAATGTTCTTGATTTTATCTTTTGATTCTCCGCTTACAAACACACCATTTTCTCCTGTACATTGAATATTCGAGAAATAGATATTCTTAATTTCTCCCACCTTACCTTCTGTCGCCCCTTTTGGAAAACGCCAATTCGCGTCTTTATGGTTTCCTTTTGCTCTGCTAAAAGCTGTTACATAAATTGGTTCTGCTTTTCCCCACCAAGTATCAGTGTTTAATTTACTTTCGATAATAATATTAGAAAAAATAACGTCGCTTACCGTACCTTCATCACGATTTTGAATACCTAAAGCGCGATTACTATTTTTAATGATGCAATTATTAATAACCACTTGTCTAATAGCATCCATGTTTTCAGAACCAATTTTAATAGCGCAACTGCTGCTCGTCATAGTACAATTGGTTACAGTAATATTTTCGCAAGCACCAAATTCTTCAAATTCTCTTCTGTTTTTTAAACAAATGCAATCATCACCGCTTTCGATATAACAATCGCTGATTCTAACATTTTTAGAATGGTCTAAATCAATTCCATCGCTGTTACGGACTTTCAGACTGTTCAACAAAGTAATTCCGCTGATTACAACATCATTACAGCCAATTAAATGCACAGTCCAATAAGCTGAATTTCCGATATGAACATCTTTGATTCTGATATTTTTTCCTCCAATAATTGTTAAAACGTGCGGTCTTGGATCTAATACATTAAACGGTTTTAAAATATAGGCATCATCTTCCTCTGCTCCCATAAAAGAAATTCCGTTTCCGTCTATTTTGCCACTTCCGCTAATGGTAAAATCTTCTATATTTTCTCCTCCGATCCAAATCGTTCCTTCGCCTGGATTGGTTCTAAAAGCACTTTTGGTGTACAGTTTCTCATCTGGACTTGCTAATAATTTTGCTCCAGCTTCGATATGCAAATCTACTTTTGATTTTACATCAATTGGTCCCGCCAAAAAGGTAAATGGTGCTGGAATTAAAACTCTTCCGCCTGTTTTACTACAAGCATCAATTGCTTTCTGAATGGCTGCAGCATCGTTGGTTTTTCCGTCTCCTTTTGCTCCGTATTTTTTAACGTCGTAAATTTTCTGTGCAGAAATTGTTAAGGAAATAAAGAAAATTAGGATCGTGATTATGTATTTCTTATTCATTTCTTTTTATTTTAATCTGTATTTTTTTTTAAATTGGTTCGCAAAGATTATGGTCTCCCGCAGATTCTACAGATTTAGCAGATATGTAAATAAAATCTATTAATCTGCTAAATCTGCAGAATCTGCGGGAACCAAAAAAATTAGTTTTAATCTTATAATCTATAAAAAAAAAACTTTGTGCCTTTGTGCCTTCGTGGCAAACCACTAATGTGCTGGTAATTCAAATTTATTTTGTTCTGGTTCAATTTTTCTTTTTAAAGCTTCGCTGTCCAAATTGCTTGACAAAACATCTTTAAAGACAATCTGATTGTTTTTATCTGATGGAATATCAATTGTTTTCATCGTAAGGTTTTTAACATCATCGAAAACAAAAGCGGGACGAAAATCTTCTTTATCCAAAATCAGTTTGATATTCTTCATTTCAATTCCGTTGACGTGACGCACATAAAATCCCCAAGAAGGCAATTCTCCAAACATGGTAAATTCAGGATATCCATTAATGTTTTCTTTTACATCTTTTAGCCTGCTTAACGGATGATATGCCATTCCTTTTGAAGCTCTTCCTGGATAAATGATTTCGATATTTTCTAAAGTCACATTTTCTATCAAATGCCCTGGAATTCCTGCAATAGAAGAAGGAAACGGATTATGGAAATAATCAACTTCTGGCCCGCGCATATCGTAATTAATGTCTGGACGGCCAAAGGGAACTTGTACTTTTACATTTTTAACCGATACATTTTTAATATAACCTGGTTTATCTCCATTTCTGTGACCTAAACGAATCAATATTGCGTTTCCAGTATTTAGGGCTGTAATATCTGAAACTTTGATATTTTCAATCTCAGCACCATCAACAGATTCAATCGCAACTGCCGATCTGAAAGTATCAAAAACTTTAATGTTTTCAATGGTCACATTTTTGAAACTTCCGTAAGAACCCGTCCCAAATTTCACTGCATTGGCACTAGATCTTATCGTACAATTTCCGATATAAATATTGTTATTGTGCAATCCCGGAACTTCAGATTTTAAACAAATACCGTCATCTGCAGCGTTTACATTACAATTGGTAATTCGGGCATTCTCGCAACCGTCAAGGTCAATTCCGTCATTGTTCCAATATGCGCGGCTTTCCACTTTCATAAAATCAATTACAATGTTTTTACATTCTCTAAAACACATTGTCCAGCCTGGGCTATTTTTTAATGTAATTTGCGTCATAGTAATCGAATCGCATTTTACAAACGAAATCAGTTTTCCTCTGCCATCTTCAGGACGCATTCTTCTGTAATTGTATTTCGGATCAATTCGAACTCCTGTATGATGCAGACTGTCTATTGCTAAAGCCAATTCTCTTCCTTGTCCATCGATAATTCCCTTTCCATTTACCGCAATATTTTTGGATTGATTAGCAATAATAAAAGCTCTAATTCCTTCATATTTTGGATAATCGTCTGGATTGGTGCTTCCGAGCAAAATCGCTCCATCTTCAAAAAACAATTCGACATCATTTTTCAAAACAATACTTCCAGACAAGAAAGTTCCTTTAGAAAAAACAACCTTTCCGCCCTTGTTTTTATTAGCAGCATCAATTGCTTTTTGGATTGCTTTTGTATTCAATGTTTTTCCATCTCCAACAGCGCCGTATTTTTTAATATCAAATACTTTCTGTGCTGAAACGGTTAAGGAAACACAAAAAATAAAAAGTACAATTACAAAATTTCTTTTCATTAGTTATTATTTAAATTTTTATTCGCGATAGTATTGCTAATTTTTTT
>NZ_DHEI01000160.1:19205-37099 GCF_002399805.1 Flavobacterium sp. UBA4854 | reverse complement strand
TCTTCTTCAGAAACTGGATTTACCACACTTATTCCCACCATTATTAAAACAATTATGAAGAAAACAATAGTCATTCTGTCTAAGAAAGGATAATCTGGAAAAACGCCATCTGTCCACATAGGTAAAAATTTCAAAACTGCAGCAAGAGGTACGGTTAATAATGCTCCTGCAAGTCCCGCTGCTGGAGTTGTTTTTTTCCAGAACATTCCCAACAAAAAAATCGCTAACACTCCTGGCGAAAAAAATCCAACATATTCTTGAATAAATTGATACGCTTGATCTAATGATTTTAATGCAGGAGCAACAAAAGCTGCTATAATCATGCATACAACAACGCACCATCTTCCTGTACGAACCAATTTCTTTTCTGATGCCTGCGAATTGAAATATTTTTTATAAATATCTAAAGAAAAAATAGTCGAAATACTATTGGCTTTTCCTGCCAAAGAAGCTACAATTGCCGCGGTTAAAGCGGCTAAGGCTACTCCTTTTAATCCTGCTGGAAGTAAATTCATTAATGTTGGATATGCGTGATCTGGTTTTAAAACTCCAGCTGCATCTACCATTTCTTGTTGAAACATTCCGTTTTCGTGCATTACAAACATGGCGATTCCTGGCAAAACAGCAATAATTGGAACTAAAAGTTTTAGAAAAGCGGCAAATAAGATTCCTTTACGCGCAGTTTTTAAATCGGCTCCTAAAGCTCTTTGAACAATATATTGGTTACATCCCCAATATGCCAGATTATTGATTAACATTCCGCCAACTAGAACCGACATTCCTGGCAATTCATTATAATGCGGATTTGATTCTTCTAGAATCATGTGCAAATGTCCTGGAGCTTCATCAGCAATAATCGAAAGTGCTTTTAGAATATCTTTTCCAAAACCAAACTGATCTGAAAGCAATGTTAAGGCTAAATAAGTTGTTACTAATCCGCCGAGAATTAAAACAATAACCTGAAACATATCTGTGTATCCAATTACTTTCATACCGCCCAATGTTACGATTACCGAGAATAAACTTAAACCGATGACACAAAACTGAAAGCTAATTGGTGCAATAGAAGAAATAGCTAAAGCACCTAAATAAATTATTGAGGTAAGGTTAACAAAGACATAGATTAACAACCAAATAATAGCCATAATTGTACTCACAGTTCCGCTATATCTTTTGGCTAAAAACTGAGGCATCGTAAATATTTTATTCTTCAAATAAATGGGTAAAATAAACATTGCTACAATAATCAATGTAGCAGCCGACATCCATTCATAAGAAGCAATAGCAAGTCCGATGGCGAAACCTGAACCGCTCATACCAATAAAATGTTCTGCTGAAATATTAGAAGCAATTAAAGAAGCTCCAATTGCCCACCAAGTAAGTGATCCTTCGGCTAAAAAATATTCGTTAGAACTCGTTGCAGCAGTTTTTTTGCTTCTGTAAATATACATTCCATAGGCAGTAACTATGACAAAGTAGATAAAGAAAACAATGTAATCTGCGGTTTGTAATACATTCATAATTGTGTGGTTATTGTGTGGTTAGATAGTAAAATGTATTTTAAAATTTGATTGCTATCAAATCTTGAGAAACCATTTCTTTTTATATAAAAAGTACAGTAAAATAAGCTGTACAATGGTGACGGATAAAGCGACAAAAAAAGGTTGCCAATTAAGCGAGGTATATTGTATAAGTCCACCAAAAAGATAATCTGCTGTATGTTTAAAATCGACTAAACCTTCTGCGGCGATATAAATTAAAATAGAATTGGAACCAATTAAGATTAATGGAAATGCCCATTTATGAAAACCAAACAAATCGATTATCACATAAAAAAAGACAAAAAACAAAATACTAAATCCGCCAACAAAACAGACAAAAGAACTGGTCCATAAATGTTTGTTGATTGGAAAACTGATATCCCAAATCAAACCTATAATAATTAAAACTACTGCCGTTAAGGTCATTAAAAGCAATTTTACATTTATAGAGAATGGGCATTTTGCTTTTAAAAATGTTCCTATAAAAACGCCTAATAAAGCAGTTGCAATAGCAGGAAGAGTTGAAAATATTCCTTCTGGATCGTAAACCGTACTGTGCAATCTTCCTGGTAAAAACAGACGATCAATGTAACCTTCTAGTGAACCTTCTTTGGTTAAAACTCCAGCTCCAAAATCTGGGACCGGAATCCATTTCATTGCAACATAATAGCCAATTAAGATTCCGAAAAACCAGATTAATTGTTTTTTAAAGTTAAAATTCAAAAAGATGATTCCGGCAAAAAACCAAGCCAGTCCAATTCTTCCTAAAACACTTGCAAAACGCGTTTGGTCGAAACCATCAAATCGTAATAATCCGTTTACTACAAATCCTAGAACCAATAAAATGAAGGTTCTTTTCAACATCGATAAATATATTTTTCGCTTTTCGGTTGGAGGCAAATCATTTGGAGATTTAACACCAGCCAGTTGCATTTTCTTTTCGAAAGAATAAGGCATCGAAACGCCGGCCACAAATAGAAACACAGGAAAAATCATATCATAGAAGGTAATACCATTCCATTCTGCATGATGCAGTTGCGATGACATCCAGACAAAAATAGGAATTGGAGCCACTTTGGCCAGAGCATGAATAATATGTTCGCCGCTCATGATCCAAAACATCACAAATCCGCGCAGTGCATCTAAAGAAATTAATCTTCCACTTGTAGTGTTACTCATTTTTTTATTTGATTAGTCTTCAGTCGCAGTCTCAGTTTTCAGTCCTAACTGTGACCGAAAACTGAAACTGAAAACTAAAATTATTTAAAGTGGTTTAATGACAAATCCGTAGCTGTATTCGCTTTGGGTTAAAGTATATTGTTCGTGTGGCGGTGCGCCCCAACTGTTGTCACCTCCTAATCCACGTTGGGTTAAATCGACACAAACTACAACTTCATTTCTAGGAGTAATATCGCTGGAATGAATATTCTTTTTAGAAATTCCTCCGTCAAAATCACTCGGATAATTATTTAAAGTACTTATACCTAAAGGTTGCAGACCTTTTATTTCCAAGCCATTTCCTGAATTGCTTGATAATTTAAACCAGCGTATATCGGTCTTGTATCCATTTTCTTGTGGGCGTGTATAAGGCACATATTGGTCTGCAACTTTACTAGTATAAATTCCTTTTAGAGACGATGTTTTTCTGTCAGGATAATTTTCTAAAGGTCCTCTTCCGTAATAATCCAGATTTTCTAATTTGTTTTTTAAACTGAAAATCATTCCGAAACGCGGTAATTCTGGAACCGGATTATTTCCTTTTTTATACGAAGCCTTAATTTCTAAAGCGCCATCATTTCCTAATGCATATTTGATTGTATAATCTGAAGCAACATCATTTAGTTTTAATTTTGCAATGATATATTTTTTGCCATTTTCCTCACTTTGCTGGATACTTTCTAACGAGGTGTTTTTTCCAGCAGTTCTCCACACATTTGTTCTAATCTGCATTTTGTTTCCAATATCATTATCTGTTGGAGCTCTCCAAAAATTAGGCTCAGGATATTGTTTGAAATATTCTTCGCCTTTTAAACTGTAATACGAAATCAATCCAGTCGATTTGCTGATTTTAACGGTTACATTATCAGAAGTCAAAACAAACTGATCTTTTTCATCTTGTACTTTTGCAGCACTTCCATTTTCAGATTTTGCGAAATATTTTCCGTCTTCAATTACAAATTGTTCTTTTGCGATTTCAAAGTTTTGAGGCAATATTTCTGAGCCAGTTTTCGTACTAGCAAAAACATTCAATAAATATTCTGTTCCTTCTTTTGACTCTAATTTTGGTAAATCAATTTTAAATTGCTTTTTAGATTTTGGATCTAAAGCAACATTCAAAATTCCTTCTTTTATTACTTTTCCGTTTTCTAAAACTTCATATCTAAAATTGTATTTGCTCAAATTGGTAAACCCAAAATCGTTATTGATTTCAATAATTCCGTTCTTTATATCTACAGCTTTAAACAAGATATTCTGATATACTTTTTTTACTTCAAAAGCTCCAGGATGCGGTGTTCTATCAGCATATACTAACCCGTTGTGACAGAAGTTTTCATCATTTAAGTAATTCTGGCTTCCCATATCGCCACCGTAAGTCCAGTATTTACGGCCTGCTTCATCAATTCCATAAAATCCCTGATCTACCCAATCCCAAATAAATCCGCCTTGCATGTTTTTGCTTCCGCGAATGATATCCCAATATTCCTGAAAATTTCCGCTGCTGTTTCCCATTGCATGCGAATACTCACACATGATATAAGGGCGTGTAACTTCTTTACGTGCCGCATATTCCTTCATGTATTCAATTGTTGGGTACATTGGGCAAACGATATCAGTATTTTCGTTTTCTTTTGCTTGTTCAAACTGAACCAAACGAGAATTATCTCTTTTTTTGATCCATTTGTATGCTTCGTGAAAAACAGGTCCATTGGCGCTTTCATTTCCTAATGACCAGATAATTACAGACGGCATATTTTTATCTCTTTCAACAAGGCTGTAAATTCTGTCCAGATGCGCTTCTCTCCATTCTGGAAGATAACCCGGATTCGTTTTTGGATTCATCCAAATTAGAGGCTGTCCCTCTACTCCCATTCCATGACTTTCGATATTAGCTTCATCCACCAAAAACAAACCGTATTTATTACATAGTTTTACCCATAAAATATTGTTCGGATAATGACTGCAGCGAACTGAATTAATATTCAGCTGTTTCATCATTTTAATGTCTTTCATCATCGTCGCTTCGTCCTGATAATGTCCAGTTTCTGGATTATGTTCGTGGATATTAACGCCATGAACCATCAATCGAACGCCGTTTACCAATAATTGGCCACCTTTTAATTCTACTTTTCTAAATCCGATTTGTGTTCCAACTGTTTCTACAATATTTCCTTTTGCATCTTTTAAAGTCAGCACCAACATATACAAATTAGGCGTCTCACTGCTCCATAATTTGGGGCTTGATACATTTTGAGAAAAATTTAAAGTCTGAACTTTTGACGCTTCTAAATTGACATTCAATTCTTTTACAAATACATTTTTCCCAGAAGCATCAACCAGTTTTGCAACTAATTTTTGGTTGTTAACCGAAGTTGAAGTCAGATTTTTTAAACTTACATCTACATTTATACTTCCGTTTTTGTATTTCGCATCTAAATCTGGTTTGGCAAAAAAGTCTGCAATACGAACATTATCTGTGCTGTACAAATACACATTCCTATCAATTCCAGAAAGTCGCCACATGTCTTGATCTTCTAAATACGAACCATCGCTCCATCTGTATACTTCTATCGCTAAATCATTCTTTCCAGATTTTAAATACTTCGAAATATCAAATTCTGCCGGACTTTTGGTGTTTTCTGTGTAGCCTACTTTTTCTCCGTTCACCCAAATATACATAGCTGCAGTTCCTGCTTCAAAATGAAGAAAAACATGTCGGCCATTCCAGTTTTCGGGCAGCACAAAATCTCTTTTATAAGACCCAACTGGATTATCCCAATGATTAATAAAAGGCGGATTTTTTTCAAAAGGATACGTAATGTTGGTATAAATTGGCACACCGTAACCATTCAGCTCCCAATTAGAAGGCACTTGAAGTTCTTTCCAATGTAAAGTACTGAAATCCGTTTTATAAAAATCCTTTGGACGTTCGTCTGGTGTTGGCGACCAAGAAAATTTCCATTTTCCGTTTAAAGAAAAATACCAAGGTGAGTTTTCATATTTATCCATTATAACAGAAGTTTCATCTGCATACGGAAGAAAAGCAGCTCGTGCTGGTTCTCTATTAATCTGAAATACTTGAGGATTTTCCCAATCGTTGCGCTCTTTTTCCTGCGCTAAAACAGCGGTTCCGCATAGTACAAACAGGCTTAATAAAAGTATTTTGGTTTTAATATTCTGCATTATTTTGGTTTTAGATAGCTGGCAGTTATTTTTTTTAACACATAGAAACATAGTTTATTTTTTTCTTAAAAAAGATTAATGAAAGAAACCAGTTTCTAACACATAGCCCCAAAGTTTGTCATTCCGAGGAACGAGGAATCTTCGTAAGCAGCTCTACAAAGATTGTGGATTCTGATTGAGGAGTTTCTCGCGAAGATTCCTCGTTCCTCGGAATGACAAGATTGTGGACTATCTTTGTTTAAACAAATGAAACCTTTTTAAAACTTCAATTTTTCTGGTAAATATTTCGCAACTAATTCTTTATAATAAGGAAGTAATGCTTGCACGTCTGGTTTTACAGGTGCTTTTGTATACAAATCGTAAGGATTGAATTTTCTCACCCAGTCAAACATTTCGATATCTTTTTCATTCATTAAATGTGTATAAGCATTTTCTTTGTGCTGAGAATAAAAGGAATGATAACGAATCATGTATAAAGCTGGATCTGGAAGATAATCTTTCATGATTTGGTACAAATACTCATCGTGTCCCCAACTCATTTTTACATTGTCCAATCCGCAGTTTTCTGTGTAAACACCAAACTTGGTATTGAATCTTTCGTCTGTAAAATCTGGATTTTCTTTAAAGAACTCTGAATATACAATTTTATCCGAATAAGCACATCCAACAGGAAATGTATCTCCTACAACTGCCCATTGCGGTTCTCCAAACAAACATAATACTTTACCTAAATCATGAATGAAACCTGTCAATACAAACCAATCTGGATGACCGTCTGCACGAATTGCTTCTGAAGTTTGTAAAAGGTGCTGTGTTTGGTCTAAGTCAATATCTGGGTCACTGTCGTCTACAAGCGTGTTTAAAAACTCAACAGCTTCCCAGATTGACATTTCTTTTCTATTAAATTGCAGAAAATCTTGTTCTTTGCTGCATACAAAATCATAAGTCTGATACGTGTGGTTTATTCTGTAAAACTCCTTAACAGTTTCTACTCTTTCCGAATCGACATAGTTTCTAAATTCTTCTTTCTGCTTTTCTTTTACTTCTTCATTTTCTTCAGAAGGATCAGGATATCGCATTAACAAATCATCTTCCCACTCATCTAAATTATTTAACGGATTGTCTGTATCTATATGTTTTTTCATAATGCTAAATAGTTAAAAGTTATAAGACAAAAATAGAATTACATCCTTCTTTCAAAATGGATTAATACATCAAAAACATGGATAAAATTGATTATTGTAGGATTTTTACATATTAATAAGAAGAAAAAATGGATAGAATTTGAATTGGACTGAAAGTCCAAGAGCATCAAAGTAGTGCAACGCACTACACACTAAAGTGAGAATAAACAACACCCTGAAAGGGTGAAAACACCAAAGTAGTGCACCGCACTACACATTAACATGTGAATGAATAACACCCTGAAAGGGTGAAAGCGCAACTGTGCGTATATAACAACTCAATACTGAGAATATGCTTTCGCCCTTTCAGGGCTGAATCGGATGTTGTGTATTCTTAAGCAGTGCGGTGCACTGCTTTGGTGCTTTTGGCTCTTTCAGAGCTGGATTGTAAAAGTTTGTGAATTGCTTCGCCAATCGCCATCGCCCGAATCCTGCCAAAAAAACTAATTAATCAACTTGCTTGGCGGGAAACCAAACTGCTTCTTAAAGCATCTACTGAAATATAGCGGGTCATTAAAACCAACCAAATCTGTTACTTCAGAAACATTGTATTTTTTGGTTTTTAGCAATTCTGCTGATTTTTTTAACCGAATTGTTCTAATAAATTCATTTGGTGCTAAATCGGTCAATTCTTTAATTTTTCTATATAATTTGGAAGAACTAACGCCCAGTTTGTCACATAAAAAATCGGTTGAAAGATCGACATCGCTTAAATTATCGTTAATTAGATTTGTAACTTTTTCCATAAACTCCTCGTCGATTGGCGAATGTGTCAGCATGCTAACTTTGCTTTCTACTTCACCAGAGAATTTTTGTTTCAGTTCTAATCTCGACTTGATCATATTTTCTATAACCGTTTTCAAAAGTAAAGGCTCAAAAGGTTTTACCAAATAACCATCGGCGCCAATATCATAACCTTTTACTTTATCCATATTTTCTCCCAACGCTGTAAGCATCACAACTGGAATATGACTTATAAATTCATCATTTTTTAATTGCTGGCAAAATTCCAATCCGTCCATAACGGGCATCATAACATCTGTTACGCATAAAATAGGTTTTATTTGTCGGCAGATTTTTAAGCCTTCTTCTCCATTTTCAGCATCATATACTTTGTAATAATCCGATAAATAATCGACCAAATATTTTCTGAGTTCTGAGTTATCT
Source organism: Flavobacterium sp. UBA4854 (assembly GCF_002399805.1). Taxonomy (NCBI): domain Bacteria; kingdom Pseudomonadati; phylum Bacteroidota; class Flavobacteriia; order Flavobacteriales; family Flavobacteriaceae; genus Flavobacterium; species Flavobacterium sp. UBA4854. Next base: position 28,806 of record NZ_DHEI01000160.1, on the reverse strand, counting down.
TCAATAACCAGGATCTTCTCTTTTAAATCTGTATTCTGAATAATTTTCTTGGCCGCTTTTTCTGGAATCAGCATGCTTAGATTGTCATTTTTAAGAGCATATTCAAACACTTCTTTATGTTCATAAGATTCACGATCAATCGGAATTTCTACTTTAAAAGTACTTCCTTTTCCTGCTGTACTTTCCACAGAAATAGTTCCTTTATGAATGGCAACCAAAGATTTTACCAATGACAAACCAATTCCTGATCCAGTATTATTGTCTTTACTGTTTGAAGCTTGGTAAAAACGTTTGAAAATTTTATCTATACTTTTTAACGGAATACCAATTCCGTCATCTGTAACTTCAATTACCAAAATATCTTCAACCGTATCTTTTAGTCTCACATACAAATCTACATTTCCGTTTTTGTTGGTAAACTTCAAGGCGTTAGACAAAAGATTGTAAAGAATTTTATCGTATTTGTCATTGTCTAGCCAACCATTTATTTCATCATCTTCAGAAATAAAATTGAGCTTAATTTTTTTATTATAGGCCATTTCCTTAAACGAATCGAAAATATTTTTCGAATACGATAAAATGTCTGTTTTGGTTACTTTTAGTTTTAATTCACCCGACTGCGCTTTTCTAAAATCCAAAACCTGATTCACCAAATTTAGCAATCGGCTGGCATTTTGATAAATTAAGTTATAACGGCTCTTTTCGTAATCTGTAGCATTACTGTTTTCATCCAAAAGCTGTTTTGCTGGACCTAAAATTAGCGTTAATGGCGTTCTTAATTCATGCGAAATATTAGTAAAGAAACGTAATTTCTCATTATTTAATTTTATGTCGTGTTCTCTGTTTACTTTTTCTGTGAGCAACTCTTGTTTTAAACGAATACGATTCTTAATCTCTTTTCTAATGAAATAAAAAACACCGAATAAAATGGCAAAAAACATTAAAAAAGAAGTCGGCGTAAGCCAGAACGGAGGCAGAATTTTTATTTTATAAGAAACCGTTTTACTCCAATAACCGTCGCTATTGCTTGATCTTATCTTAAAAGTATAATTGCCTGGATAAAGATTGGTATATTGTACAATTCTAGATGTACTATTAACTGTTATCCATTCTTTATCAAAACCTTCTAACATGTATTGAAATTTATTCAATTTTTCGTTTGCGAATGAAGGTGCCGAAAACTGCAGAGAAAAGTTTCTGTTTTTATGGCTTAATTCGATTTCATTTCCATAATTTAAATCTTTAGAAAGCGGAATTTCTCCATTGATTTCCATTTCTGGAAAAACTTCTTCATTTTGAATTTTAAACTCAGAAATAACAGGCAATGGCGACCAATTATTTCTTTTCATCGCTGGCGGAGAAAAAGAAATAATTCCGTTTTTACCGCCAAGAAAAATATTAGAATTATTAAAATAAAAGAAACCGCTAGAACTAAAAACATCCAATCTGTTTCCGCTATTTACGTGATAAATGCTAATATCTTTTAAATTCGACTTTACAAAAGCAATATTATTATTGTTGATGTTCAGCCACAAATTACCGTTGGCATCTGATAAAATATCAGTAATCCATTTTCCAGAAAGTTCCTTTAGATTTTTTACGGGTTCAAATTCGTTCTTTTTCGGATTGTACAAACATAGTCCAAAACGAGTTGAAGCCCAGATCTTTCCTTTAACATCAACTAAAACATCACTAACATTTTCGTCATGAGGAACACCTTTTTCTTTGATAAAAAGTGACGAATATGTTTCTATTTTTCCGGTACTGATATTGTATTTTACCACTCCCGTTTCTGTAGCAAACCAAACATTATTTTTGGTATCTCTCTCTATAGCATTAATCTGAAAATCGGGTAAAAGTTTACTTGAAGTTTCTACTTGAAGTGTTTTAGTATTTAGAATTACAGCTCCTTCTCCAAATGAACCTACAATCATTTTATCATCTGTAATTTTTCTAAAGGCAAAAACCGGCGATTTCTCAAATCCTAAATTTATTTCTCTAGAAGAATTGCTCAAATAATTATAAACCAAAACATTGCCGTCCCAAAGACCACAGTAAAAAATCTTTCCGTCTTCAGAATAAATACTAGCAATATCTTTTCCTGTGTTGTGCAGAGGTGTCGAACCTTTTATGTTAGAAATAAAAAGCCCGTTGTGATAAGTTGCGACAATTACTTTTTCATCATAGGTTTTGGCAAAACCTCTAATTCTAGGTGCCTGATTGCCAATAGAACGCGAAATATCTTTATTTAAAGTAAACTGATTTTCATACGGATCGTATTTATCTAAACCATCTTCGGTTCCAATCCATAAGACTCCAGACTTGTCAAAATAAAGTGCCGAAATTAAATTATCGACAAGCGAAGTGTCATCAGAAAGAATAGAATAATACCATTTATAATTTCCTTTTTGAATATCTTCTAATTGATCACAAACTAATAATCCTCCCAAAGTTCCAACCCAATATTTGCCATCAGGAGCTTGTGCAACAGAAAGAAAATAAGGTCCTAAAGCACCTCTAACTTGTTTGCTTTCAATATATAGATTAACAAACTTATCGCTTGCTTTATCGAGTTTATACAAACCTTCGCGAGTTCCAACAAAAATATCTTGTTTGGCATCTTCATAAATAAAATTTAGGTATGGATTTTTTATATTCGAATTTGGAACAGAAAGCGTATAATTATTGATTTTCACAATCGCGCCTTTCGCATCCATCGTAATTTTGGCTACAGATGATTTCTCATAACTTCCAACCCAGACATTTCCTTTTTTATCTTCAAAAATTTCTTTTATATATTCATAACCATTCAGTTTAATTTTTTCGAATCGGTTTTCTTTCAAAAAGAATAAATAAATTCCTTTCGTTTTGGTTCCTACCCAAACTCTTTCAAATTTATCTACATAAACGGCTCTAACTTCGTCATCTGGTAAACTGTTTGGATCGTCTTTTTTATGAAAATAAGTAGTAAAAACATGCGTATCCATTTTGAAAAGCGTGAGTCCTTTTCGGGTACCAATCCAGAGATAATTGTTTTTTTCGTCCAGTTCTAAAGCCGTGATATCATCATTGTACAATTTGTTTTTACCAGGCGTAGAACTCATGTAATTTTTGAACTGATAACCGTCAAAACGATTTAATCCTGAAAAAGTTCCAAACCACATGAAACCCTTTTTATCCTGTACAATATGTCGTACCGAATTATGAGACAATCCGTTATTATCATTATAATGCGCAAATTTTATATTCTGTGAATACGAATGATAAAAAAGGGCAGATAACAAGAATAATAAAAAGGATTTTTGGCTCATGGAAATAAATTATAAATGCAATTTAATCTTTTTGATTCAATAAATATTAAAATTATTTAACAGATAAATTATCAATTTTGTTGTTTTTTAAATCAATTCTGAAATGATTGGAAGGCTCGCCGTTCATGGTTTTCCAAAATATTTTGGCCCATAAAATCAACTTAGGGTTATTTGATTTTTTTAACTGTTTGCATATCAATTCGTATTGTTTTAATCTCTTTTTTCCAATTTCAGAAAAAGCCAATTCATCGGCACTTTTTAATCTGTAAAAATCGAAAATCATATCAAAACCTGTCCATGATTCAAAATCAGAAAATGTTAGCGAATTCTCTTTCAAATCTTTAGAGACTTCATTTGCATTTTTATTCCATTCTAATAAATCTTTACCAGAAAGTTTCTCGATCGATTTTAAAAAATCTATCGGAAAATCTTCAGGTAAGAATCGCAAACGAACTAATTCCTTTAGATGCCAATTGGTAAATGCTGCATAATCATTTGCTTTTAGAATTTCTTTGTTCCAAATGATGTTGCTTTTAATAGCTTCCAAATGAGCATATTCTTCTTCATAAAAAGGAAATAAACTATTGAATTTATTGACTTTACCAATTACAACAGTTTCTACTTCCAGATCAGAATGAGAATGAATAGTCAATATTTTATAAGCTGGCATATAAGCCGCAAGCGATGGTGTTTGAATATTAAAAAGTGTATTTCCTTTTGCTGTTGTTCTAACTCCTGTATCGTTAATGTGCATATGTCCGCCAAAATGAATCTGAATTCCAGCATCGGCAAATTGCTGTGCTACTTCTTCATTTGGAACTCTTTGCAATTGCATTTTATTAGCACCGAAAAGCTGTTTTAATTCTGGCGAAGCATCGTCATTAAATTCAACCATCGGATAATGACTGAAAGCAATCAATATTTTTCCTTTTTGTTTCGCTTCTGCAGAAACCTTTTTTACCCAATTAATTAAATGGTTTTTATAAATCAGAACGTTATTATAACCTGTATTTGCTCCCGAAAAATCATGCGGATTATTGGATTCTCCTGATAATTTTTCATTTGGAACATACGCATTTGCATCTATAGCCAAAAGCCAGATTCCTTTTATTGGTTCAACCAAATAACTAGCATCAGGCAAATACAAATTGGTATTTTTTATTAAATACGTTCTTTTTTCTAAAACGGATTCTTTTTGAGCTTCTTCAAAATTATAATTTTCATAGCTGTAATTAGAAAAAGGAGTTTCCCAATACAAATCATTCTTTTTTGGAAAAAAACCAAAATCACGCATTTCGCTAATGGTTTCTTTATAACCCCAATTTTTTAAATCGGCTGTAATAATGGGTTCCAGTTCGCTTTTACTTTTGTTAAAATTGTCTGGAGAACTGCCAATAATTTGTTCTTTTCCGTCTTTTCCTAAAAAATCTGTTTTAACAGCATCTTGAGCAAAAGGTTTTACAATATCATGATTTCCTGTAGTAACAAAGAATGAAATTCCGTATTTCTCGGAGTATTCATTTAGAATTTTTCTTAATCCGCGAACGTGAACAGGCTGTCCGTCGTCGCTGAAATCGCCTGGAAGCACTACCTGTTTTATGCCTCTTTTTACAATATCATTTAAAGCTTCTAAAAAGGCAAAATAGTTTTCATTAAAAATTCTCGTAGAATGCAATTGAGAATTCATCGTTCTAATATTGGCGTATTCGCCCGTTACAGGATTTGGAATGCCTTGATAATTACTGTCCTCAAATTTGGCATAAATATCTTGCAGATGGGCATCGGCTATAAAAGCAATCTGAATTTCTTTCTTAATGTTCTGCTGTGATTTGCAGGAATATAAAGAAAGAAGCAGTACTAATATAATCGATATTCTAAACATTTGTTTTGTTTGTTTTTAATTTTATAATTATCCGTTATTTGTCCTATTTTAAAAATAGAAAGTCTGTAAAATCAAACGCGGATTAAACCGATTCGCTAACGCGAAGGCGCGGATTAAACCGGATTTTATTAATCTGTTTAAAAATATAAATAGATTATCCGTTTTAATCCGCGCCTTTACGAAATAAATCCGTTTAATCCGCGTCCTTGCTTAAAGGATAATTCAATTATTTTTTAATAAATGCTTCCAATTTATCTAAAGTGTTTAGTTCTGTTTCTCTTGCACTTGAAGATATAATTGAAGTCTCTAAAGTTTTTGCAGGTTTTGAAATCAACAAATATTGCGTTCCATCGTCTGTTGTTTTCTCATAATCTTTCGGATTGTATATAATCGCTCCTCCTACTTCAACAATTTCTGCAGCAACGTCTTCTGGATGTTTTCCCCAAACTGCTATGTAATTAGCACCTTTTTTTGTTGCGCAATCTTTAAAGTAATTTACTCCTGTTGCAAATTGCACTTTTTCTCCAGTTAAAGAAACTGCTTCTACTTTCGCTTCTCTTTTACCAGAAAACACGGTAACACGAACTAAAATGTCTACTTTTTTTCCTTTGTAAGGAACGCCTCTTGAAATCATTTCCATCCAAGAAGTATTTTCTGTTTTTCCAACACGAGCCAAACGATTTGTTACCGGATTTAACGGCACTAATTTTTCGCCATCCCAAAGTTTTACTCCTCCTAAACCAACAGTAGATGCCACTTTATAATAATCTGCTCCCCAGCCTTCTTTTTGCTGTTCTGGCGTTGGGTACCAATTTGCTTTTTTTAATTCTAAACCTGGTTTAGCTTTAGAATAAACATCGATTGCTACTTTATCGCTGAAATAAATTCGCAAAGCCATCCATTCGTTTTCAATTGCTGGGCCGTGGTGTCCGATTGTTTTATATAAATCTCCTGATTCTGAGCCAATATCTGTTAGATACGTAATTTTATCAGACTTCATATACAAACTGGTGTCTGTATTATTTTGTCCGAAACAAATGCAGCAAAAAAGTAAAGAGGTTACGATAGATAATTTCATAATTTAAAATATTATAAGTTTAAGTGTAATTCCTGTAAATTTAAAAACAACTTTCAACAATCTACTACGAATTCTATCTATTGTTCTGAAATTATCAATTTATATCAAAATTGTGAAAAATCTTAAACTATAAAATTTCCTTTTTGCTTTTCTAATTGTATTTTTTTGCCACAGATTAAAAGGATTAACACAGATTAAATTTGTTCATTTAAAAATCCTTATAATCTTTTTAATCTGTGGTTTTAAAACCAATTTAGTCTGTTAATAAAACAGTTCTATTTTCTATTTTCTATTTTCTTTAATCCACTACTTTTACCAAGGTAGGATTAATTCCTAACGGATTCTTAATGATTTTACAGATTAAAGGAAACTCTGGATTTTTTACAATCCACATTTCGGTTTCGTCAATTTGCGCTTTTACATGCAATGTTTCGATTATTTTTCCATCAATAGAAACGCCATTTTTATCTTCACTTTTATCTAGAACATAAGTTGTATTGTTGTAAACAAAGGATTTGTTTTGGACTAAATCCTGATAAGCTGATTGCGAAATCATAAAAAAAGTTTCTGTTGGTTTTAAGTTTAGAATTGGTGCATATTCTCCTTGATTAAAGCTTAAGGCATTTCCATTTTTTACTGCTTCAGGAAACATTACTATTTTACTGTTTACGCCTCTTGTTTCCAGTTTAAAAGCCAATCCATTATTTGACGTTTCGGCCGTAAGCTGTAAAGTTCTGGTTTGTCCGTGAAGTTTACAGACATAATGCAGTTGGGTATTATTTTTTAATGTCGGAATATAATTCTGTGCTATTGTGGTTTGATAAAGAGCACAGAAAAGAATAACTAAAAATATATTTTTCATCTTACTTATCTTTTTATTTTGCCGGTGGTAAAATTGTCGTTCCCCAAGCTGAAGGTTTCGAATCCATTTCTAAAATCAGTTCTCCTCCATTCATAATATCATCATGCGTAATCCATGCTTTGTTATATGGTTTTCCGTTTAACAAAGCGGTTTTGATGTATTTGTTTTTATCATTCATTTTTTTTGTGATGATTTTAAAACTTTTGCCGTTTTCTAATTTTACGAATACTTCCTTAATCAAAGGCGTATTGATTAGATAATAAGGTTGTCCTGCATTTGGATACAATCCCATCATGTGGAAAGCCAGCCATGAAGACATTGCTCCTGAATCGTCGTTACCTGGAAGCCCTTCTCTTGAAGTATTAAAATTATCCTTGATAATCGTTCTGATTCTGTTACTGCTTAAATACGGTTTTCCAATCCAGTGATATAAGCACGGGGTTAAGAATGAAGGTTCATTGGCAACATTAAATAAATTATTATCAAAGAAAATATCCAATCTGTTTTCAAATGCTTTTTCGCCGCCAGTTTTTTTTACCAATTCCGGAATATCGTGCGGCAAACTAAATGAATATTCCCATGAAGTTCCTTCGTAAAAGAAAACACACCAATGACAAACATACCAAGGCGATTCGATAATGACAGGCGTATATTTAAAAGTCGGCTTTTGGATTTTTGATTCACCAAAAACAACATCATCCAGCCAGTTTCCGTCTTTGTCTTTTGGCATGATAAATCCTTTTGCGCCGTTATTTTCATAATCTGCTCGCCATAGATTCTGCCAATTTTCAGCCTGTTTTATGTATTGATTGTACAAATCTGTTTTTCCTAAACCTTTGGCAACTGTCGCAATATTATAATCGTTGTAGGAGTAATCGATGGTTCTGTTTCCTGCTCTGTCTGTGCCATAAGGAACGTATCCTAGTTTGAGATAATCTAAAAGTCCGCCTCTTCCTTCTTTCTCTTCGTTTCCTCCAGGAGGCACTGTTGCATCTTTCAGCATTGCTTGAAGTGCTAATTCGTAATCTATTCCTTTTAAGTTTTTTACGAAAGCATCGGCAATTACCACCTCGGCATTTGATCCTCCCTGAGTTCTTCCATTGTCATTACCGCTTCTTCCTTCTGGCATATAACCTTCGCGTTTGTAAATGTTCAGCATTGCATTGATGATTTCGACTTTTCGCTTGCTGTCAATCAATGTAATTAAAGGACTTGATGTTCTAAATGTATCCCAGATGGTATAAAAATCATCATAATAAGGCTCGTCATTTGTCCATAAAGGGTTTTCTCCTGTTCTGTCTACAGGCATAATCATCGTGTGATATAAACCTGTATAGAACATTTTTCTGTATTCGTCTGAGGTATCTTTAGAAAGCTGGATTCTGCTTAATAAATTTTCCCATTTGTTTTCTAAAGCCTTTAAAACTTCATTAAAATTCCAATGCGGAATTTCAACTTCTATATTATTCTTTGCTTTTAATTCGCTTAAAAATGAAATTCCGATTTTTACATTCAGCTCCTCTTTTCCATTTTCAAAAGAAAGTAAAGCTGCTGTTTTCTTTCCTGAATCAAATTGTGCTTTTTGATTGTTATAAAATTTTCCGTCTTTAAAAGTGACATATTTAGCAATTGGCTGATCAAAAATAGCATAGAAATAAACGGTGTAAGCGCGTCCGTTGTTCCATCCTCCACGGATTCTGCTGTAACCTCTAACTTCTGTATCTGAAACTATTTCGATTTGTGAACCCACAAACTGTTGTGCTTCTCTAGCTTCTGGAATTTTTTCTTCGCCAAGAAAAAATCCAGGGTCTATCTTTAATTCTTTTGATTTATTTTTTGGGTAGGTAAAACGGTAAAAAGAAACTTTCTCGCCAGTAGTGATTTCGGTTTTAATATTATTTTCCTTGAAAACCGTTTCGTAATACCCCAGTTTTACGTTTTCTTCTGCTCTAAAAGAAGTCTGGTCTATTTTGTCTAAAGTACCAGAAAATGGCATAATCTGGATATTTCCGTATTTTGGACCTCCGCCTGTTCCGCTTACGTGAACCTGACTGAATCCTGTTACTTCTTTTGGCATTGGAAGCCAACCGCTGTTTGGACTCGAGGTGCAATCTGGACTTGGTTTTACCATTCCGTAAGGGCATGACGGCCCGATAAAAACCCTCCCTACTCCTTCTGAACCAATCATTGGATCAACATATTGATGGACTGTTTGAGCGTTTGTGATTACGGTAAACAAAAATGATATTCCTAAAAGTATATTTTTACTGTATATTTTCATTACTTACTTATTTCTTTAAGAACTAAAAACTTATTTTTTTACCACTGATTAAAAGAATTAAAATAATTTTACTAAGGCTGAAATTAATCTATTTAATCTTGAAAGATGTGGCAAAATTTTACTTTGACATTTCTAAAATCAATTCGCCTCCATTGGTAATTTCCTGATGCGACAACGTAAAATCTTT
>NZ_DHEI01000160.1:7042-19020 GCF_002399805.1 Flavobacterium sp. UBA4854 | reverse complement strand
TGTTTTTCCTGAATAATATTTCGAATTTAAATCAATCGAGATTTTATTGAAGATTGGGCTTCCTATTTGGTAAACAGCATCTTGGTCGGTTCCTCCGTTCATTTGAAACAAACCTAATTTAAGTAAAACATTCAAACTTCCCATTAATCCTTGGTCTTCATCGCCGTTGTAACCAGTTGCTGGCGATAATCCGCTGAAGGTGCTTTTTACTACATCTCTTGTCCAATATTGCGTTAAATCTGGTCTTCCTAAAATGGTGAAAATATTCGAAGTCTGCATGGAAGGCTGATTTCCAAAATTGACTGGAATTCTACTAAATTCCGGATGCAATTCTGCATCATGAGAAGTACCAGAAGTATAGTTTTGCTTTTTAGCCGTTTCAAATTGTTGATTTAATTTAGTTACAGCTTTTTCTTTTCCTCCCATTAAATCAGCTAAACCAAGAATGTCATGTGGCACAAACCAAGTCGACTGTGCTCCGTTTGATTCTATAAATCCGTTTTCATATTGATATGGATCGTAGTTTTCTCTCCATTTTCCATCTACATTTTTCGGACACATCCATCCAGTTGATTGATCGAAAACATTCTGATAGTTTTTGGATCTTTTCATGAAATACTTGTAATCGTCTTCGTGATTGAGTTTTTTTGCCAATTGCGCCAAAGTCCAATCTTGATAAGCATATTCTAAAGTCTGGCTAGCTCCATCTTCATGGCTTCCAAAATTACCGTCTGGCAGCGGGTACGGCACATATCCTTTTTCTAAATAATATTTTAATCCTCCGCCAATACTGGTTTTGTGTTCATAACCTGCTTTTGCCATGATTCCGCCTTCCATGTGTCCTTTTTTTAGCGCCACATAAATAGCTTCTAAATCATCTTTTACAATTCCTTTTTGAATGGCACTTACAATAAACGGTGTAGCCGAAGCTCCTGTCATAACATAAGTATCATTTCCTCCTGAAGGTCCACGCGGAATAGAACCTCCATCTTTGTAATACTGCATTAGAGAATACACAAATTCTTCCATAATCTCAGGATACACCAATCCCCAGAGATTATTAATTGTCCATTGTGCACCCCAAAAAGCATCAGAATTGTAGTGATTGAATTTTGGTTTTCCGTCTGCTTTTAAAGGCAAATGTCCTATCCTGAATTTGTCCCCTGTATTATCAGGATAGGCTCCATTTACATCACTGATCATTTTTCTGCCTTGGAGAGCATGCCATAAATCAGTATAAAATCTTCTTTGATCTGTTTCTGTTCCTCCTTCTACTTTTATTCTTCCCAATAAATTACTCCATTCATTTCTAGAATCTTCAACAGTTTTATTAAAATCCCAGTGGGTTAATTCGGTTTCGATGTTGTTATTGGCATTTTCAATTGACGTATACGAAATACCAACTTTCATTAGCACTTGCGTTCCCTTTTTATTAAAATGAATTAAATAATTTCCTGTTGTGTTGTCTTTCTCTATAGAGGTTATTGGTTGTTCTGTTTTAACTTTAAAAAACACTGTCAAAGGTTTTGGACGCCTAAAATTGGTGCTTAAAACTAATGAACCAGAAAGTTCGAAATCATTGTTTTTTTCTAATTTCCCATTGGTGTTTTCGCAAGGGCCTAAAACGGTGTTCAGATTAAAAAGAATTGCTTTTTGTGCCTTTACTGGAAATGTATATTGATGAAAACCAACTCTTGGCGTGCTCGTTATTTCTGCTTTTATCTGATATCTATCTAGTTTTAACGAATGATAACCTGGTGTAATAATTTCTGTTTTATGACTGAATTTGGAATAAAAATCTTTAAAAACAGTTTGTTTGTTTGCACTTGAGATTGTTACTGGCATTACTGATACACCAGACATTTGCCACTCGTGAACATGACTAAAACCTTTTACTGTGTCTGTAGTATATTTATATCCGCCTCCCCAATCGCCATTGATTTCTGTATCGGGATTTAAGTTAACCATACCAAACGGACGACTTGCAGAAGAAAAGTAAAACCATCTTGAATTTTCGGTGTCCAACAACGGATAAACCATATCTGAGATTTGTTTCTTTTTTAAAGAAACAGCTTTTTGGGCGTTGCATGACACTAAAAAAATAAGACTTAAACTTATTCCTAGGAGTCCAATTTTATAGATTTTGTTTAGTTCCATTTATTTTCTGTATTGAATGGGGCGATATTGGTTTAGAACGATTTTATGTTTTTGATTTATCACAAAATCGAAAATATTAAGCATAAGGATGGCTGTGAGAATTATAGAATTATTCTCAAAAAAAAATAGCAGAATGTTACAAAGCTTAATCTGTATAGAATTGTCCGAAATACTTTTGATTAAGCTTTGTTTTCATTCAAAAAATAAACTGAACTGATTTTTACGAGCAACTGAAAAAAATCAGTTTTTTTTTAGAAAAAAGGAGAAGGCTTTTTACGCTCTTCTCCTTTTCAAAATTAAAATTGAATTACAAATGCGTACTTAACTAAATTTTTATTCTTAATAACCATCATTCTGAGTAAGGGCTGGGTTTAAAACCATTGCATTTGTCGGGATTGGGAATACACGACGGTATGTGTCTGTATTAGTTTTATATCCCCAAGATCCTTCATATTTTCCAAAACGAATCATATCGTTTCTATGCCAAGCTTCCCAAGCAAATTCACGACTTCTTTCTTTGTAAAGATCCTCTAAAGTTACTCCGCTTAAAGCAGCAGATGTTGTACGATTAGAACGAACCATGTTTACTAATGCATCAACACTTTGACCTAAGGTCACAGATCCGCCACGTAAAATTGCTTCTGCTTTCATTAAAAGAATATCAGAGTAACGCAAGAAAGGAACATCATTGTTTTGATTACGGTTTGTTGAAGATGCATCAGGATAAAATTTAACGTTTCTGTATCCCATATTCCAAGCAATTTCATCATTACCACAATCGAATAGTGTTACGCTCTGACGAAGTTCAATATCTGGAGTTAAGTTTACTTGATAAGTATATGCCGCTCCACCATCAGATCCTGTGTAGAATTGATCGTAACCTTTTTTAGTTGTGGTAACCATTACTGGAGTTACACCATCATTCATAAATTGAAGTCCCGTAAGCCATTGTTTGTTACGAATATCATTGGCATCATTAAAATAAGCATAAAATTCTGGCAGTGTACTTCTAGGCGCACTTGGCGTGTAAGAAAGTCCGAACTTAGCTCTTTCTGAACGTGGGACATCATAACGTGCGTGATACATTTGCCCGTTGAAACCCACTGTAACAGCTGCTGGATCATAAGGAACCGCAAAGATGAATTCTTTCATTGCTGGTCCGTTAGTCGGGTAAAACATTTGAAGGTAAGTGGCTCTAGGTTCTACAACATATAAATTAGAATTGATTACTTCATCGCAAGCTGCGATACATTCGTTATAACGTGCCGTTCCTGTGTATACTTCGGCGTTCAAATACAATTTAGCCAACATTGCATTAGCGGTTTGTTTATTTGGTCTACCGTAAGTTGTAACTCCTGAAGCAGGGTTCAAATTAGGAACTGAACTTTTTAGTTCTTTCTCAATGTACTCAAAAACTTGTTTTCTTGGAGTTTTAGCATGAGAAGTAAAGTCTCCATATAAAGTATCTAATGGCACGTCTCCATAACTATCCATTAACATGAAATAAGAAATAGCGCGCATTGTTCTTAACTCTGAAATCAAAGTTTTTTTATCAGTTCCTTCAGGCATTGTCTGTCTTAAGATCGAAATAGCTTGATTGCTTGTTCCAATTACTTTAGATGACCAATCCCAAAGGCTTCCTATGATACCATTGTCTGGGTTCCAGTCATGGTAATGCATTGAAATATAGTTTCTATTATCAAACCAGTTACCTCCTCTTGCTGGTAAGATAGCTTCATCTGTAGATAATGACTGCGACCACCACCAAGCAAATGAAAACTCACCTCTAAATGCTGCATAGACTGGTCCTGTTGTCTGAATATATTGTGTTGAGTTTTGAGGAAATACCTCTGGTGTCAATTGAGTTGTGATAGGTACTTCTAGATCATCACAAGACCATACCAAACCAGCTAAAAGTACTGGAAGTCCTAAATATTTTAATATCTTTTTCATAATGTTTAGCTTTAATTTTTAGAAAATCACATTTACACCGAACATGTATGTTCTGGTTTTTGGATAGAAGTTATTAGAATCTACACCTGGAGCCGTTCCTCCTTGTTCAACCTCTGGATCAATTCCTTTGTACTTAGTAATAACAAATACGTTATTTACAGTCTGATAAATACGGATACTGCTGATGTAATTTCCAACTTTTCCAAAATTATAACCTAAAGTCATGTTATCTAATCTTATATAACTGCCGTCTTCTATAAAACGATCTGAATATTTATAAGAGTTTAAGTCATTTGGCGACTCATTGCCGGCATCTACTAAAATGTTATTGGTCATTGCGGTACTTGGTCTAAATAAGTCTGCACGAGTTGCATTGAAAATTTTATTACCAAAAACTCCTCTAAAGAAAATACTTAAATCGAATTTTTTGTATTGGAAATTATTTGCCCATCCCATCAATAATTTTGGCTGTGCGCTTCCTGCATAATGATAATCTACTCCAATTTGAGGTGTAGTTGTCAGATCACCGTTTTTGTCATAATACTGAGATACTCCGTCAGCATTTTTTCCAGCATATTTCAATGTAAAGAATTGTCCTAATGGTTTTCCTTCTTTAAAGATTTGTAAAGTACTTCCTGTTTGTCCTCCTCCGTCTGGTTGTACACGACGAATTGAATCTCCACCAACAAAGAATGGACTAGTTAATTTAACAATTTCATTTTTGTTATGCGCCAAATTCAAATTAGTATTCCAGCTAAAATCTGCTGTTTTAACAATAGTTGCGCCTAAACTAACTTCAATACCTTTGTTAGACATTGTTCCTCCGTTTGCTACAATTGTTCCTACTGGCACCAATACTGGATTAACATTGTAGTTAAAAATCATATCTGTTGTTTTCTTATCGTAAACATCAACAGAACCTGTTACTTTTCCTTTTAAGATAGAGAAATCAACACCAATATTTGCTGTTGCCGTTTTTTCCCATTTTAAATCAGGATTTGCTGCTTGGTTTGGTCCGTAAGCTCCAATTTGTTGTCCGTTGTAATAGAAAGTTCCTAAACTTCCAGAAATAAATTGAGCTGTGTAAGCATTAAATCCAGAAGAGTTTCCTGTTACTCCCCAGCTACCACGGAATTTCAAATCGCTAAAAAAGTTTTGGTTTTTCATAAAACTTTCTTTGTCAACTCTCCATGCACCTCCTACAGAAGGAAAGTATCCCCATTGGTTGTTTGCACCAAACATAGATCCACCATCTCTTCTAAGTGATCCTTGTAAAAGATATTTATCTTTATAATTATAATTTAAACGTCCGAAGTAAGCAATTAAACGTGTTTTTTGATATGCTTTGCTATCTCCAAAATTCACCACATAACCATTAACAGAAGTATAGTTACTTAAAGCTAAGTTGTTATACCCAACATTGTCAACTGGAAAATTTGTTGTCGTAGCCTGAAAACCATCTCCTAAAGTGTTTTCTTGCCAAGAGTAACCTAAAACAGCTTTTATTTTATGATCTCCAATTGATTTATCCCAAGTAAAGAAACTCTCAATAATGTTGTTTGTGTTCTCGTAAGCATTTCTCAATGCAGAACCATTTACTCCAAAGTTAACCAATGTTTTTGTCAAAGGCGGATCTGGGTTGTTGTAAAAGTTGGCACTGTTGTATTGTGAATAATAGCTGTCATAAAATTCTCCGTGAGATGTATTTAATCTTTGGTGTGCCAAATTCAAATTATACGTTAATCCGAAAGGCAATTTTACTTCTGCGGTAAGATTACCTACAAGATTATTTGTCTTAGTTTCGTCTGTACCATGCTCAATTAAAGCTACCGGGTTAAAGTATCCAGGACTTACAAAGTTTTCAAAAAAACTGCCATCATCATTTCTTACTGGAGAAACAGGAAGATAACTTGCTGCTTGTAAAAGAACTGTATTACGCTGTGGTACATTTTGATATTTTGTTCTAGAATTAGTAACATTTAAACCAAACTTTACTTTATCATTAAAAGCATATTGTTCAACAGATAAACGAGCAATGATACGAGAAAAATCACTTTTTAGCATAACTCCTTCTTTATTAAGAGAAGTAATACTTGCAGTATAACTTCCGTGATCTCCACCGCCACTCATAGATAAGTTATGACTGCTTGACGCTGCACGCCCTGATCTTAGAATTTCTTTTTGCCAATTTGTGTTAGCACCTTTGTCATTTTCTGGAGTAAAATTCAAATTGTTTTTAGTTGTAAAAGCTCTAAGTTGATCTGCATTCATCATATCCAAATTATTAGAAACTTCTTCAAAACCAAAATATCCATTGTAGGCAACTTGTGTTCTTCCTTTACTTCCTTTTTTTGTTGTTACCATGATAACTCCATTTGCAGCACGGTTACCATAAATTGCTGTTGCAGCCGCATCTTTTAATACGTCTATTGTTGCAATATCATCTGGCGATATAACCGAAATATCAACTCCTGGAATACCATCAATTACATAAAAAGGTCCTTGCGAACTGTTTAATGTCGAAGCTCCACGTAAAACTACCGAAGCTGTTTTTGTTGGGTCACCGCTTGAAGAAATATTCAAACCAGAAACTTTACCTTGCAAAAGTTGTCCAACGTCGCTAATTGCACCTCTGTTTAAATCTTCAGCTTTAACAGAAGAAACCGAAGTCGTTAAGTTTTTACGAGATCCTTTACCATACCCCACAACTACAACTTGTTCTAAGTTTGTAGTGGTAGATTGTAATTTAATCGAATAATTAGTTTTGGTTCCGTCTAATTTTACAGTCTGATCATCAAATCCTATGAAGGAAATTATTAATGTCGCATTTTTGTTTGACGCTAAAAATTTGAATTTTCCATCAAAATCTGTCGTTACAGTATTAGTCGTTCCTTTTTCAAGGATATTAGCGGCTGGCAGAGGAATACCTTTGTCATCTAATACAACACCAGACACTTCTGTTTTTTGTGCCCAAGTATTAATTGAGAAGCCAAAGAAAAAGGCTAATAATAAAAGTTTAAGTTTTTCCATTGTATATTGGTTAATTGGTTAAATAGTATTGACGAAATTAGTGCCAAAGAAATGTTAACAAATGGACAAGTTATTCATAAACATGGATAATTTCTTTAAAATCAATAATGACAAGGCTTCGCAAAGTATTTTTTCTAAAATTATATAGTTAAAAACTTATTAATTAATCGATTTCGTAAAATTTTCTATTCATCTTTTTACTATGGTTTAAGGTTATGTTATAAATATTAAGTTAAATTTTGTCTATATACGTAGCAATTATAATCTTGGTAACTTTTTATTTGCTTTTTGTCCAATTAATTTCCCAATTTTTAATTGATTCTCTTTCTTTATTTTCATCAAAAGGAGTATTTGTGACAACAGATTTTTTTAAAGCTTCTAAAAACATTTTCCATCTTGGCCAATAAAATCCTTTATACATTCCTTTCCATGATCTAGAAGCGTAATCGTTCAAGTGTCCTTCTCCGCCCCAAAGCGTAATTAATGTTTTGGCATTTTTTACATATAATGAAGAAACCTCTGGCGAACTACCATAATCTGAAGCCGATTTTACCCATTGATCCAAACTATTTAATGGCTGACCTGACATTACAGCATCGATATTCAAAACTTGTTTTTCTATCTTTTTAAATAATCGATCGCCTTGGTCAATGTCTTTCTGTTGGTATGCTTTTACGCATTCTATTAAATCTTCATCAATACATAATGAATAATAATGTCTTGTAACATCTATTAAATCATATTGAATAAAATTCTTTTTATCGTATTTCTTTGCTTCTTTGGTTAAAATATCCAAAGCCTCTTTTAGTTTTTTCTTATCTCCAGGATTTCCTTTAAATTCTGTAATGGTTACTGTTGGACGTTTAAACAACAAATACGCTCCAGCCCTATCATTCCACCAACGTGTTTCCCAATATTTGACATTATAGACAGATTCTAATAATAATTCCCACGCTAGAAAAACAGGTTTAGAAGTCGTTTGCCCGTATCTTGCGTTTAAGTATTTAGTTAGCCAATCATTTATAGGTTGCTCTCCTTTAGTCCACGGAAGATCATAAATGTATTCGTATACAATCGAATTATTATTTAAACCTTCAGGCATTGCTCCATAACCTGCAATATTTCCTCTATGCGGATTTTTAAGCAGACTTGTCAATTCATTTTTGTAAAAATTCAAATCGCCATAAACAGGATTCGATCCGCCATAATTATGTACATAACCATAAGTCCACTGTTTTCCGTAAAAAGCTTCCTGATTATCCCATACTTTATATCTGTCATTGGCATAATCCTGAACCATTACTTTATCGTTTGGAACTTTACTTAAAAATGCGCTTGTAGCTTCTTTGGTCCAGAATTCTTTATTGTCTCCAAAAAGCCATCCTTGCATAACCCAAGTCGCACCAGGAGCCGCTTCATTTATAGTCTCATAAACAGCACTTCCATAATTAGAAAGCTCTTCATATTTATTATGTTCAGAAACTGGAGGTTCAATTTCATTAAATGAATCTGCCAAATAGAAATCTGACTTTCCGTACATTTTGGTATAAATTTCTATAAAACGTTTTCCGATTTTTTTAAATAAAGGATCTTTAGAATCTAAAAGAAAAGTGCTCGCAAAACCACCGCCAGACCACGATTTTAATTCTGTAATTTTAGCTTCAGGATGTTTTTCGGCGAAAGCCTTAGGAACATATCCGCTAAAAGCAGGAACAACAGGATGCATATCTAAAGTTCTCATTCTCTCCAATATTTTCTTTTGAAGTTCTTCTTTTTTAACAAACCATTCTTGTGGCAAAGGACCTTCTAGACTATTAATATTTCCCATTCTTTGCCAAGGTAAAAAAGCTGCCCCAGCAAAATGTGCCTCTAACTGATTGTTTGTCAAACCATATTCTTTCCATAATTCCTGCCACACCGCTTCCTGACCCTCCATTGCAGTTGGAAGATTAATGCCGTGCATAGCCATCCAATCTATTTCTTGTTCCCAACGTTTCCAGTCCCACCACGGAGTTGTATAGCCAAAAGTGCAAGCGTTTAAATATTCTCTATACTCAAATGGTGTACTTCCTTTTTTGGAATATTTTGGCCAATCTTTAGGTAAATTGACTCTGTTTCCTTCCCAACTAATTAAAACCGCACCGATATCTCTAAGAAAATTATACGCTGCATAGCAAAGTGCTGTATTATTTGAAGCTTTAATTTTTACAAGATTGCTGGTTGCTTCCACTTCAAACCAATCTTTATCTTGATTTTTATTTTCACTTATAGTCATTTCAAACTCATTGACACGACTACCAATTAATCGCTCTATTACAGCAGAAGCGCTTTTTGTTTTTTCGTCGTTTTTGGAATATCCGTTTAAAGCACAAAAAAATAACAGTACAAATAATGGTACAGCATTTTTAATTTTAAGATTCACTCTTTTCATATAATCATGTATTTAATAAATTTCTTTCTCTAAAAATTGAATAAAAAAAGGGAGATTAAATCTCTCATTAATCTCCCTAACTAATAAAAACTAACAAATATTTACTAATCAATCACCTTCAATTTATTATCTTTTTTGTGTTTTCTTTTTGAAAACTACTACGATTCAATTGGGTTTTGGATCGAAAATAAAATTACTCGCATTGTTATTCTTCAAGATGGACGAATCAATCAAAAGAATAGACATATTTTTCATATCTCTTTAATTAGTCCATTTTTACGAATTCTTTCTGCCATTTAAAGCGTTGCAAATGTCATTGGTATAAATAACTTATAAATAAAAAGAGCTTCAATTTGTGAAGCTCTTTTCTTTAGAATATGGTTTCATCCGCATTAGGATCAAAACTTCCTTCATTTGGATATTTAATGCTGTCCTTCAGTTCTTCTACTCGTTTTGGATCAAACTTAGGCAATTGCAATTCATTATTTTCTTTCCATTTTTTAACTATTTTAGAAACTTCTGCTGCTTTTTCATTAGAAACAGGCGTATCTCTAGTCATATAAAGTGTTTGCGAAGGATAAGCCAGAGAGGTACCGCTTTTTTCTATAATGTCCAGCATTCGCAATAAAAGATCTTCTTGCACTTCTTGCGATGTCTCCACATTTATGGCTTCAATATAAGCCGTAATCTCAACCTTTAAAGAATCAGCTGTAATACCAGTAAAGCGAACTATTGGATTTGTATTTAAAACAGAAGGATGTGCATAAAGCAATGACCTTAATTCTACAAGCAGATAACGCATTTGGTCTGGTGTAGTTTCCATTCTAAATCCAAAAATTGGATTGAATATAAATCGATCGCGATGTGCATAATTTTCGATTTTACTAGCTGACAACTGACCGTTCGGAATTGTTACAATACTACGAGCAGGCGTTCTAAGTGTTGTAGAACGCATCCCGATAGATTCTACAGTTCCTTTTATATCATCGACTCTACAATAATCGCCTACACGAAGTGGCTGATCGGCAATAAGACTGACACTCCCTACAAAGTTTTCTATTGTTTTTTGTGCTCCAAGAGCTAATGCAATCCCTCCTATTCCTAGTGCTGCAAGTCCAGCTGTAACATCTACTCCAATAATTCCTAATATTGCAATAATTCCGATTACAACAATTGCAACTTTCATGGTACGACTCAAAAATAATACCGCAGATACCGCAGAAGCACGTCCGCGATTGTTCATTCTGCTTCTTGTAAACATGCTCACAAAATCGGTCAATCTCCAAAGCAGAATTAAAAAAGCTACAATTCCGATTGTAATTATTATAATGCTAAATCGCTGGCGAACTATTATAGAAATTCCCATTCGCTGTGTTAAAGTGACAAACAAAATCACCGTCAGATACATCTGAACTGGAAGTGTAAAAGCTTCTATTATAGCATTACCTTTCTCACTATCTGCTTTCTTCCATATTTTTTGCAATAAAAATATAAACACAAATATCAATAATCTGGAAAGCAGGTAGGTAAGCACTGTCATTACAACCACTACTCCCCAATGTCCAATTGGTACATTTCCTAGTTTTCTTACTTTTAAAGCATTTGGCAATACCCTGTCTAAAAAAGTCTTTTCGCCACTAATATCAGCTGCAAGAATTGCTTCTATAGTTTCAGCAGAAAAAAGCCATAAGGCTGGCTCACTATCATCTGACTGATTTTCTAAATAAAGTTGAATGCTAATTTTATCGGTAGATATATTTCCAACCAAATCTACACCAGTTGCCAGATTATCATCTATACGTCCTAATTCTTTATTGCTAAGAATAGATGATGGCGAGAAATTACCTCCCTGATCCAACAGCTGCTGAAAGGTTTTGGCTATTCGTATTCTTTCAGATGTTTTACGATACGAACGTTTACTAAGCATAAAATACTGGCTTGCGCGCAGATAATTCTGATCGCCAATTGCTTTTATGAAACCGTTGACAGTTCCTTGAGGTGTTCTTCTTCCTAAAGAATCATCGGGAGTTTTTACAGGTTCTTCAGTAGTAGTTTTTGCTCCCCCTAAAAGCTGTGCTTCTAATTTACAAGGAGTTAATATTAATACTGAAATCAACAGTATAAAAGAGAATAAACGTTTAGTACCTAAAATCATATTTTTTTTGCTTTAGTAACTTAGACTATTAAAAATAAGAAATATAGCAGAATTACAAGTTATTTGCATTACCTTTTTTTAATTTTCTATACAAAAGCCTTCATAAGATTTCATAAGAGCAATTCTGGAACTTTTGACAAATTCAATTAATCCTATTTGATTTAGCTTTTCTGTTAAATCTAGTATTTCTTCATCTGTTCCTGTAGCCTCTAATATTGTATACTCTTTTTGAATTTCTGAAACTTTAAGATT
>NZ_DHEI01000160.1:4671-6880 GCF_002399805.1 Flavobacterium sp. UBA4854 | reverse complement strand
ACATTTTAAACAATGCGGTTTGTTTTGAAACAATTTCATCATTTGATGAATAATAACATTTAAAGACCTCAATAATTTTCTCTATTTGAGCAACTAAATTTACCACTGTATTCAATGTTTCAGTTATTACAATTGTATGTCTGTATACTTTATCAATCTCACAAATAGACATATTAAGGCTCAAAATGTCTATTTGCTTTCTTATAAACATTGAGCTTAATTTGTTCATTAATCTTAATTGATCCTCAGAATAAATGGTAAGGGTAAATTCGTTTTTCATTGCTTGATTTTTATATATGCTTTTTTTGTTCGTAATCGAAATAAAAAAAGCCTTTCACATTTGAACTGAGAAAGGCTTTTTTTTTGAATAGACAATAGAATCCTGACTCGTCATGTAATACGAATAATGATAATTGAAATAATAATGCTATTCTGAATTGAATTTTTCATAATTGTTTTAAACAAAAAAACCTCCCGTTGCGGGGAGGTTTTCTAAATTGTATCTTTTACTTATTTATATAACATCCCTACACCATTATCTAATGATAATTGCGATAATAATAGCAGCGATGTTAATTGTATTTTTCATTTGTTTGATTTGATACGCAAATATATCAATATTTTTTAATCTCTAAACAATAAATCCGTCACTGTTGGACGGATTTATTTGTTTTGAATTTTAAGGTATTAAAACGGCTCTACCTTTTATTTTTCCTTGTCTCATTCTATCATAAACTTCATTGGCATCGTCTAGTTTATGCTTTTCAATTTCTATATGGATTTTCTTTTGTCTTGCCAAGCCTACAACTTCCATGAGCTCAGTTCGTGATCCCCAATACGGATTGGTCATACTTACTCCAAATGGCAAAACATTCATGCTATACTGGTAATGTCCTCCGCCAAGACCCACAATAGTAAGATCCCCATCAAGGCTTACTACTTTTGTTCCTAAATCTATTGTAGAAGTTGCACCAACAAAATCAATAACAACTTTAGCTTTCTTGATTCCTGTAATTTTCTGAATCTGTTCTGCTGCATCAGCATCTTTAGAATTAACCGTAAAAGTTGCTCCCAGTTCTTTAGCGAAAGCCAATTTATCTTCGGTAACATCACAAGCAATAATAGCTGCTCCGCTTATTTCTCTTAATATCTGCAAAGCAACGTGCCCTAATCCTCCAACACCAATTACTACCACAAATTCGTCCGGCATTAATTTCGGAAGCGAACGTTTAATCGCAGAATAAGGTGTAAGTGCCGCATCTGTCAATGGAGCTGCAATAACAGGGTCTAAATCAAAAATAGGCACTAAAAGTCTCGAAGATGGCACCAGCATATATTCTGCCATACCGCCATCTAATCCTAAACCTCCACCGTAAGCTTGCTCAGATTGATGATCACAATAATTTTCTTTTGACTGCTGGCAAGGTTTGCAATGACCACATCCCCAAGGGCCATATACTAAAACGGCGTCTCCCTTTTTATAACCTTCAACATTTTCGCCAATTTCTTCAACCCATCCAGCATTTTCGTGTCCTAGAGTAAAAACTGTTCCAACAACAGTTCCTTCGTCTATAATATGCAGGTCTGAGTGGCAAACTCCTGCTCCGCCAATTTTTAATAAAACTTCATCACCTTTAGGAACAGGTTTTTCAAGATCATTAACAACGCGGACATCTTTGTGTCCAAAAAAACGTACTGCTTTCATAAAATAAACTTTTGATTACTATTCTACTAATTTACAACTTGTATTTTCTATCTAGTTTATTAAGCAAGTTAAGTTTATCCTAATTTATTGCTTTTAATGAGCATTTATAGGAGGTTTAGATGAAAGGGCGAAATAAAAAATGGTAAAATCTAGTGTATAGATATAAAAAAAGAGAACCAAAGTTCTCTTTTAAATTTTATTTTATACTGTTTAAAATCAGCTAGATTATATAGTTTCAAAAACTAACTGCTCCGTAATTTAATTTTAATAATAAACAGACAATAAGATTTTTGAATTTGAACTCTCTATATATTTTGAAAGTCTATTTAAAAATTCTTGACTAACCATTGGACAGCCGTGGCTATTGATTATATAGTATTCTTTTTCATCTGATGGAACCTCTTTGTAAGAGTGTAATACAATGGCACGTTTCATTGCATTATTATTGGTTTCGTCTAATCCAGCAAGTCTAAAAGCTTTACCAAATATACCTTTATATGGTTT
>NZ_DHEI01000160.1:3498-4362 GCF_002399805.1 Flavobacterium sp. UBA4854 | reverse complement strand
GTAAAAGCCTTAATTTCATTTACATGCTCTGTAAGTCGTGCAAATTCAACTTCGCTT
Source organism: Flavobacterium sp. UBA4854 (assembly GCF_002399805.1). Taxonomy (NCBI): domain Bacteria; kingdom Pseudomonadati; phylum Bacteroidota; class Flavobacteriia; order Flavobacteriales; family Flavobacteriaceae; genus Flavobacterium; species Flavobacterium sp. UBA4854. The sequence goes on along the minus strand of NZ_DHEI01000160.1, from coordinate 4,305 downwards.
AATATTTCATCATCATCCCATACATTCATTGTAGTAAAGGAACTTAAGGAAAAAAGCAGCGCCACTAAAAATATTCTCATATCAGGCAGACGGTTAAGTTAATAATTATAATTTGGGACAAATATAAATTTAATGTTGCAAAATTATACACAAAGTTTATACAATTCCCATATCATAAGTTAAAGATATTATAAATATCTGAAAACAACAACATTAAACGTTAAATTTTAACTAAATAACGTTAATCTGCTACATAATGATTTCAGATAGGTATATTTTTAAATACTCTTTCCAAGTTTGTTTTCCAGCATTATTTTCTGGGCATAGATTTACTCCGGTAGTGAACAATTTATGGCGAATATCTTCTGGTATTTCTAGTACTATATCTTTATCACTTTGAATTGTTTCTAAGTAGGATTTAGTCATTTCTTCAAAATGAAGTACTTCTGGACCTCCAAAATCTTTTATTAATCCTTTTGATTGCTCTAATGCAATGGACGCAAGTAATTCTGCAACTTCTTGTACTGCTACAGACTGAAACCTCAACCCTGATGGAATTGTTATAGAATCACTTTTACCGTTTTGGTCTAATGTTTTAATCATATTAAGTACAAAATCATGGAACTGTGTTGTTCTTAGGATCGTAAAGGGAATGCCACTATTAGCTACGATATTTTCTACTTGCAATTTTGCTTGGTAGTATGGATAATCGCTTTTATCTATTCCGACAATAGAAATGTATATGAAATGTTTAATTGAATTTCTATCTACTGCATTTAGCAAATTTTTAGTTCCTTCGATATCTGT
>NZ_DHEI01000160.1:1917-3208 GCF_002399805.1 Flavobacterium sp. UBA4854 | reverse complement strand
CCTAAGTTTCCATTTCCGCCTGTAACTAATACTTTGTTCATTAGATTCCAATTTGACTACGATATTAGAAAAAAAAACGATTAATCTCAAAACGAGCTTATTATTTATAAAAAAACTGGCTTCATTTATAGATGAAGCCAGTTAAGTTTTGTTTAATGATATCTTATTGCATACTCAAATAAAGGTAGCCAGCAGAGCTCTGCTCTTTACTATCAGAATCAACATATTTTATAATGTAATAATAAGTTCCTGTTGGCAATCCTGCACTTTGTTTTACAACTGCTCTACCATTAGAATAACCGTTAAACGCATTGGCTGTATTATCATATCCGTTTGTATGGAAAACTATTACTCCCCAACGGTTATAAATCTCAACTGTATTTTGAGGATAGCATTCGATTCCATCTATTTTAAAAATATCATTTTTACTATCTCCATTTGGTGATAATGCATTGTGTGCAATCACTTTGCAACCGTTTATGTCAAGAACCGTTGGATCATCACCTGTTGGAGAAGAGCCATCAGACAAATCTGAAACATCTTTTCCCGTTGGATCTACAGGAGTTGGAGGTCCTGTTGCTTCTGCTAAAGCTTGATTTACCACTTTTCCTTTAGCGATATCACTTGTCGTAATGGTATAGTTCGCTCTATAAAGCCATTTTTCGTGTAAATCCAAACTTCCGTTACCATCAAGATCTCCTGTACTATTTGCTACATCGGCAGGATCTAATGAAGGAGTCGATAATCCTGGCATTGGATCAGTTACTCTAACATTCGTCAATACTGTATTTCCGATATTAGTAACTGTAAATAAATAACTAATTACATCGCCAACTTTTGCATTATTAATATCTCCGCTAAAAGAAGCTATTTCTTTTACAATTGCAATTTTTGGGTTATTTGGCAATGGTACCACAGTACAATCAGGACAAGTTGGGTCATAATATGGATCTCCTGGTGTAGACGGATTGGTCGGATCCTTAGAAGTATCATTAACCGTCGTACCATCAGGATCGTCTACTGTAGGTGGCGTATTCCCTTGACCAAGTGCGCTATTGTAAATTACACCATTTTGAATATCAATTTGTGTAATAGTGTATGTTACTTGGGCATTTCCAGTTTGTCCAGGATCAAGTGTGCTCGGCACTATTGCAAGGTTTACTACTCCAATATACGAATCGTTTATTTTTACATTCTCCAATCTAATATTTCCTGTGTTTTTCACACTAAATGTATATGTAACTGTTTCTCCTGCTTCTGGAAAACCGTCTCCATTTGTATCATTGGCTGC
>NZ_DHEI01000160.1:931-1742 GCF_002399805.1 Flavobacterium sp. UBA4854 | reverse complement strand
GTTACGCTATCTTGATCGTTCTCGCTAGGATCATTATTGTTGGGAGTTGAATTTGGATCAAAATTATCTGAAGTAATTATTTGAGCCACATTTTTATATTCATCTACAATCCCAACCGAAGCATTAATTTTAACAATGTAAGTAAGCTGAGTAGAAGCACCAGATGCTAAATTCAAAACTGGCCATGTAATTGTGTTTCCTGCAAATACACCTCCGTTGTTTGCACTGATGAAAGTAAAGCCAGATGGAAGCACATCATTTGCACTTACTCCTGTTGCGTCATCAGGCCCAAAGTTTGTTACTGTTATTGTAAAATCAATTTGATCTCCTACATAAGGAGAAAGATTACTCGCCGTTTTAGTCAAAGCAATATCAGAACACAAGATAACATTGATATCAACTTTAAGGGCATTCCCTATAGTATTTTCACAAACTGCATTATTCTGAACCGTAACATAATACGATGTATTTGCAGTTAAAGAAGGGGTAACAAAGACTGCCCCCGTATAAAGCAATACGGATAAATTAGGATCCTGATACCAATTGAATATCGGATTATTAAGCGCACTTGAGGCAGTAATTGTTGATGTACCGCCTGTACAAATTGTTGCGTTCGATATATCAACTGCAATATCTGAAGCTAGCCCTAAAGAATTTACCGTTACCGTCACCGCTTTTCTGGTGTTCGGAAGGTTTTCGCAAACCCCATCACCGCTTACGCTAACGTAATAGGTTGTAGTTGCTGTTGGCGAAGGGCTGTATGAAGCCCCAGTGCTTAAGACTGTTGCAGTTGTCTGATCGGCATACCATC
>NZ_DHEI01000160.1:612-791 GCF_002399805.1 Flavobacterium sp. UBA4854 | reverse complement strand
ACTGGCGTAGCGACTGTTGCAGACGAAGCCGCCAGAGAAGCTGAAGAGCCTGAACAGATTGTGGCATCAGCCGCAGTTATGTCTGAAGCCAGCCCTAAAGAATTTACCGTTACCGTTACCGCTTTTCTTGTATTCGGAAGGTTTTCGCAAACCCCATCCCCGCTTACGCTAACATAATA
>NZ_DHEI01000160.1:0-262 GCF_002399805.1 Flavobacterium sp. UBA4854 | reverse complement strand
CCCCGCTTACGCTAACATAATAGACAGTTGTCACTGTTGGTGAAGGGCTGTATGATGCTCCCGTGCTTAATGCCGTTGCTGTGGTCTGATCGGCGTACCATCTAAAAACTGGCGTAGCGACTGTTGCAGACGAAGCCGCCAGAGAGGCTGAAGAACCTGAACATATTGTGGCATCTGCGGCAGTTATGTCTGAGGCCAATCCCAGAGAATTTACCGTTACAGTCACTGCTTTTCTGGTGTTCGGAAGGTTTTCGCAAACCCC
>NZ_DHEI01000129.1:0-4924 GCF_002399805.1 Flavobacterium sp. UBA4854 | reverse complement strand
GGAACTGCATAATTAAATGCTGACGATCCCGAAACTACTTTTATCGTATTTGATGACCCCGCTGAATTGTAAACAACTAATGCTGTTGAGCCATCAGGATTTTTAAATCCAACAGAAAGAATACTTCCGCTTGTGCTAGAAGACGAAATTCTTACTGCGCCCGGTTTTACAAATTTTGAAATCTGTCCAATAATATAGTACGCTACATTTTTAGTATAACTGGTACTGTTATTGACCGTAATTGCACCTAGGCAAGTAGTACAACCACCTGGAGTACGCGGACCATAGCTCGAATTATTAGCTGCATTCCATTCTAAAACTGTTTTTGACCAGTTTGTAGTACTTCCAATAACAACATTTTGCATATGCCAGCCGAAATCTCCACTAAAACTTCCACCTGCGCCAGTATATTGTTCCGTGAAATAAACGTTTTTACCCGTTTGCGTTTTTACTGTCGACATAGCCGAGATATTTCCTAAATACAAATGAAAAGCCGCGCCATCAACATAAGAGCTGTTATTTAAAACATCGATTGGATATGCGGTATTATCGCAATTGTGATCAAAAGCAATAATTTTAATGTTTCCATAACCCGCTGCCGCCATCTGTGGTCCAAGCTGTTGATTAATGAAGTTCTTTTGTTCTGTAGAATTCATTAGCATACTTGGCTCATTATTTGGATTTTCTGGTTCGTTTTGCGGTGTAATTGCCCAAATATTAATACCTTGGGCTTTCATAGCATCAAAGTATTTTACGAAATATTTCGCATAAGCAGCATAATATTGTGTTTGCAATGAACCCCCAACCCATGATCCGTTGGTTTTCATCCATCTTGGCGGAGACCAAGGCGTTGCTAAAATTTTGATGTTCGGATTAATCAATAAGATTTTTTTAATGATTGGAACTAAATAGGTTAAATCAGGTCCGTTCAAACTGAAATTGTTCATGTTCGTGTCTCCCGAAGTTTCGTTATAACTGTAAGAAGAGCTGCTTAAATCTGAAGCTCCAATACTAATGCGAACTACACTCGCATTTAATCCTGTTGTTGGATTGTACAAATCATTCAACAATTGATTTTGCTGAGTAGTTGCCATTCCAGAAATGACTTCGCAACTTCCTTCGGTCAGAGTATAACCGAATCCGTCCATAGTTTGATAAGTTGTTCCCGCATTTACTGTTACGGTTGAAGGGTTTGTGCCTGAATTGGTTCCGAAACTTACGGTTGCCTGTTGCTGTAACAATTTAGTTTGATCTCCTGTAGTCATCCAAGGAGTTACCGTCTGAGCATTTAAGCTGTTCATGAATAAAAGCGATCCGCAACATAATAGTCTCAGCGCTTTACTTACCCGATCTGTAGGTGTTTGAGTAGTTTTGTGCATTCTTTTGTGGTTTTGGTTTGATAATTAGTTTTTCCTTATTTATTCAGTTTTATTTTACTAAAACATCACAATATTATGAGTATTTTTGCAATATTATCATTTTCAATACTTTACAAATACACATCAAATAAAAAAAAAAGATACAACAAAAACCAATCTATCATGTTTTTAAATTACTGAAAAACAATAATTTAAAACACAAAAAATCATAAAAAACTTACTTATTAAAATCGAAATAACTGATCATAAAATATAAAATCTATACAATTCCTTACAAAATGTCGTTTTGCCAGTAAATAAAGAGCATATGACAATTATCAGGGAAGTAAAAGAAAGATATATTGTATTTTTGCAGTTTACTTAAAATACAATAAAATGACAGCTTTAAAGGATATTTCGACAATAGAAGACATTCAGCAAATGGTTAACAGCTTTTATGCTAATGTTCGAAAAGACGATTTAATTGGTCCAATCTTTAATGATAAACTGCAAGATCGTTGGGAACCACATTTACAGAAAATGTACAACTTTTGGCAGACAATTTTATTTGATGTTCGTGCTTATTCTGGAACGCCATTTCCTCCGCATAAACAATTACCTGTAGACAAAACACACTTTGACCGCTGGATTGCCATTTTTAACTCAACAATCGATTCGCAATTTGCTGGACCAATAACCGAAGAAGCTAAAATGCGTGCTACCAATATGGCTTTTATGTTTAGTCATAAAATTGAATATTTCAGAAATGCTGAAAATGAAATGAAAAATGCGATAAAAAAATCTTAAAAAATTTCTTTCAAATAAAAAGCAGAACTTTATATTTGGATAACAATGAATTAAACCCAAATCTATATTCTTTTATTTATGAAAAAAGTAATTTTCTTTATTGCAATCTACTTATCTCTTTTTAATCAAATTACAGCACAAACAACAGCTTCTAATTTATACAAAGGAACTGTTGATGGAAAAACCCAGATTACACTTTACATTCAGACATCAGAAAATCAATGTAATGCCGATTTAAGCTATGCGGCAATGTATCGCTACAATAAATCAAAAAATTGGATTCAAATTTATCCTACTCAAAACAAAAAGAAAGAAAATGAGTTTGTTATGGTTGAACACAATTTCAGTGGTGTTTTAATTTTACAGAAAAGCGGAAATACTTTCACTGGTTTATGGATTAGCCCTGATGCTAAAAAACAATTGAAAGTAGATGTAAAAGAAACTCCAATGACCAAAAAAGAGATTGAAAACTATGAACAAACAATGGAAAGAGTAAGTTTCGACAATAACGATTGCTAAAAATCGATTTATTTCAGCTCTTTAAAAATCTACAAAAATGCAATAAAATTCAATTTCGAATAAAAATTTTATGATAGATGATAAAAAAACGAGTCGTAAATTCGTAATTTTACATTTTAATCTACATCGTTTTCGAAATGAATCCAAACATTGAAACCAATCCGTTATTAGAAAGATTGCCTAAGCATTTACAGCAATTTATTAAACCTCAAGATTATAGTGATTACAGTCCTATCAATCAAGCGGTTTGGCGATATGTGATGCGCAAAAATGTAGATTATCTTTCTAAAGTTGCACATGATTCTTATTTGGAAGGCTTACGTAAAACAGGAATCGAAATTGACTCTATTCCAAGCATGTACGGCATGAACCGAATTCTAAGCGAAATTGGCTGGGCAGCGGTTGCTGTTGATGGATTTATTCCGCCAAATGCTTTTATGGAATTTCAGGCGTACAATGTTTTGGTTATTGCGTCAGACATTAGACAATTGGAACATATTGAATATACTCCTGCTCCAGATATTATTCACGAAGGTGCCGGCCACGCTCCTATTATTGCAAATCCAGAATATGCTGAATATTTGAGACGTTTTGGCGAAATTGGCTGTAAAGCGATTTCTTCACACAAAGATTATCAGATGTATGAAGCAATTCGTCTGCTTTCTATTTTAAAAGAAGCCGAAGATACGCCTCAAGAAAAAATCGACGAAGCTGAAAAAGCAGTTGCAGATTTACAAAACGACATGGGCGAGTTATCTGAAATGGCTCAAATTCGAAATCTGCATTGGTGGACAGTAGAATACGGTTTGATTGGAACTGTTGAAAATCCGAAAATATATGGCGCTGGATTGCTCTCTTCTATTGGTGAAAGCGCACATTGCATGACTGATAATGTGAAGAAAATACCTTATGATATTTCTGCTGCCAATCAGAACTTTGATATTACGCAATTACAACCACAACTTTATGTAACGCCAACTTTCTCTCATTTGAGTTTGATTTTGGAGGAATTTGCCAATAAAATGGCTTTACGCACCGGAGGGCTTTCTGGAATTCAGAAACTGATACAATCGAATGCTTTAGGAACAATCGAATTAAGTACAGGCTTACAAATCTCTGGAGTTTTCACAAATGTAATTGAAGAGGAAGGAAAACCCGTTTACATTCAGACTACAGGAAAAACGGCTCTTTCTTATCGCGAAAAAGAATTAGTGGGTCATGGAACTTTAACGCATCCTCACGGATTTGGAAGTCCGATTGGAAAACTAAAAGGTTTTAATCTGGCAATTGAAGATATGAGTCCGAAGGATTTGCAAGCTTACCGAATTGTAGAAAACGAAACGGTAAAATTGGAATTTGAAGGTAATATTATTGTTGAAGGTGAAATCATTACAGGATCTCGAAACTTACACGGAGAAATCATTTTAATTAGTTTTAAAAATTGCACTGTAACTCATGGAGAAACAATTTTATTCCAACCTGAATGGGGCAATTACGATATGGCCATTGGTAAAAAAGTGATTTCGGCATTTTCAGGACCAGCCGATGTGAATAGTTTTGATTTAATTAATATTGTTCCGTCAACGAAAACCATAAAAGCAAAACATACTAATGAACGTGATGAATTGGAGAATTTATACGCAACAGTTAGAGAAATTAGAACAAATAAAAGTGCTAAAACAGAACTAAAATCTGTTTTTGAAAAGCTAAAAAATAATCATTCCAACGACTGGTTGTTATCTGTTGAAATTGCAGAACTTTTGAAGGATTCAGACGAGAAACAGCTTTTACAGGAAGTATTAGTTTATTTAGATCAATTGAAAGAAAAACGTCCTGAAATTGCTCATTTAATTTCTGGAGGGTTGGATTTGATTTTTGATAATTTGCCACAAAGGCACTAAGACGCGAAGTTTTTATTAAGTAAATAACATAATATTTGTCATTTCGACGAAGGAGAAATCCCCGCAAGTAACTCCGCAACGAAAAACCAATCTTTGTCGAGTTTCTTGTGGAGATTTCTCCTTCGTCGAAATGACAAAATTGCGGAAAGTCTGTTTATGAAAACTATTCACGAATTTGGTATTAAATAATTTTTAATCCTTTAATCTGTGGCAAAAAAAACTTTGTCACTATGTTCCTTTGCCTCTTTGAACCTGATCTTACAATTTCAAATCTTGCGTTAACTCCGTTTCAGATTCAATAGTTTTCCCGTTATATTGCAGTTTCCACCCCATTGAATT
>NZ_DHEI01000148.1:30535-32634 GCF_002399805.1 Flavobacterium sp. UBA4854 | reverse complement strand
TTTAAGTATATTTTTAATGCAATTCCTGTGAATAAAAATAGAGCCAAGAGAACATAAAAGCTCTTTAAATCCTTGTTGGCGTGGTACATTATACCAATTAAACCTAAAATAAAAGGAAGGAAATAATAAGCATTACGCCCTTTGTTGTTTAACACATCAGAAGGTAAATTATCTTGAGAACCTAAATGAACAGAATCTAAAGCTTTAATACCGCTAATCCAGTTTCCATCCAAATTATCATATTTGCCTTGAACATCATTTTGACGTCCAACAAAATTCCACATTAAATATCTCCAGTACATGTATCCGAATTGATATTCAAACATAAAACTGAAGTTGTCTACTGTAGATGGTTTTTCAATGATCAGATAATCTTTGTAACTGTTTAAGAATTTAACATACCCTTCATTGTCAATTTGTTTTTGAGCGTAAGCTTTTCTGAATTCAGAAACTGTTTTTTCAACTTCATTACGCAATTGGGCAGTAGCTTTATTGTATTCATCTTCACTTAATTGACTAGCATCAATTCCGTATTTTGCTAGTTCTTCATCGTAATCATAATTAGGATTGATTCGGAACTTCGGAGGATTAGTAAAGTTGATATAGTTTTGAATATGAGCTGTTTCTGTACTCCACATTCTTGGTAGAACCGCTTTCTGGTTGTCATCAGAATTTTGTTCTGCATTTTTATAATTGTTGGTAATAATGTATTTACCAGTTTTATAATCTCTCTCGTAGTTTGGCTTTTTGTCTAAATAAGGTGTTTTAGCATCAAGACCAGCAAAAAGCTCAGTGTATTGAGGACCATAAAATAAAGGATTAACACCATATTGTTCACGGTTGTAGTAAGCTAAAACTTCAGTAGCATCTGATGGCTTGTTTTCGTTAATAACTGTATTAGCATTTGCGCGAACAGGAAGCATTAACCAAGTTGAGAAACCAATAAGAATGAATAAGATACATAATATAATGGTGTTGTAGAATATTAAGCCTTTTTGTCTAGTATATTTTAATCCAAAATAGAAAAACGCAATAAATAATAATGCTACAAAGATAGTTCCCGAGTTGAATGGAAGTCCCATACTGTTTACCATGAAGATTTCGGTTTTTCCGAAAAATGCCATTGTAAGAGGAAGAAGTAATTTGAAGATAAATAATAAAATTCCAATAACTACAATATTAGCAACAATGAAATTTTTGATTGTAACTTTTTCGTAGTGTTTGAAATAGTATAAAAATCCAATTGATGGGATAGTTAAAAGGGCCATGAAGTGAACTCCAAACGAAAGACCAACAACCAAAGAAATAATTAAAAGCCATTTGTTTCCTTTTGGTTTGTCCATGTCTTGCTCCCAGCGTAGTCCAAGCCAAAAAAGCAATGCAATTAATAAAGAAGCCATTGCATAAACTTCGGCTTCTACTGCGTTAAACCAAAAACTATCAGAAAATGTATAAGCTAAAGCTCCAACAAAAGAACTTCCTAAAATTACTATCGAATTGTTTTGATTAATTTCTGCAAAACGAGCTACAATTTTCTTCAAAATCATAGACGATGACCAAAACATAAATAATATGGTAAATGCGCTAGAGAAAACAGACATCATATTAACCATTACAGCTACATGTTGAGCATCTATTGCAAACATTGCAAAAAATGCACCCATCATCTGAAAAAGCGGAGCTCCCGGTGGGTGACCTACTTCAAGTTTGGCTGCGGTAGCAATATATTCTCCGCAATCCCAAAAGCTCATTGTAGGTTCTACTGTTAATGTATAAGTTATTAAAGCGATTGCAAATGCAAACCAACCAATAATTGTATTCCATTTATTGAAATTGAATTGTGCCATATTTAGGTGTTAAAAATTTGAACGTTTTATATCCTACAAAGAAAATGTTTTTTTATGTAAAGAAACGAGCATTAACAAAAAATTCTATAAAACTATAAGTTAAAAGTAATGTGTTGTTTATGAGATGTTTTTGGTGTGCAATCAGATTTTGTCGAGAAAAAAAACAAAAAAAATGATTTTTTTTGCTCAAAAAGTTTGCACAAACTAAATAAAGACTTAAATTTGCACTCGCTTAACCGCACTGCTGGTCTA
>NZ_DHEI01000148.1:23590-30209 GCF_002399805.1 Flavobacterium sp. UBA4854 | reverse complement strand
GTCCTAGTAGACCAACAGAAAAGCCTCTCAGAAATGAGAGGCTTTTTTTATTGTGTACATTTAAAATAAAAGCTTGTTGTATTAGGGTATTGATTTTTAGTTGTTTTGGTTTTTATTTGTGGTTTAAGGACGACGGGACAATTCCAAATTTCTTTTTAAATGAAAAAGAAAAATGCGAGAGATCTTCAAAACCAACTCCAATATATACGTCTGATGGCAGATTTCCTTGGCTAATTAAATAATAAGCTTCTTGAAGTCTTTTGTTTAAAAGCCATTTTCCCGGCGTTTGCTGAAATACTTTTTGAAAATCTCTTTTGAATGTGGCAAGACTTCTTCCGGTTAGATAAGCAAATCGATGCATTTGAACATTAAAGTGGAAGTTTTTGTTCATAAAAGCTTCTAAGTCGATTTTGCCAGGTTCGTTAAAATCAAATAAAATATCTTTTAGTTCTGGATTTACTTTTAATAAAAGATGGATGGCTTCTTTAATTTTTAAATTGAATAAAGCCTCGTTGTTTTCTTGTTCTACCTCAAGGTAAGAAATCAACGATTCCATGAAAGATTTGTAAAGTGGGTGAGGAACTAATGAAAACATAGCTTCTGAATCGGATTTTTTATCTGATTTTAAATTGTATTCTTTGCTGATTTCTCTTAAAATTTCCTGATCAAGAAAAAGAGATATAGTTTTGAATTCTCCTCCTTCGGGCGGAATTTTAGTAAACTTTGCTAAATGATTTCTTCTGCTAAAACGAAAATCTCCTGGTTTGGTGTGAAAAGTGTTTTTGCTATCGGAAGCAATCATTTCTCCAGAAATTTGATAGCTAAAAACATGTTCGGGTATAAAATGTTCGCCTTCGCGACTGCGTGAGTAATAACACGAGTAGAGAATTTTAGACTTTGTATTTGGTTTGGTGCTCATAATTGTAAAAATACTAAAAGATCTGGAAATCTTTGCGATTAAAGATTTCCAGATTGATGGTGATTATTTTTGCTGAATTAATGCTCTAGGTTCTAAATAAGCCTCTAGTCCAAGTGTTCCAAATTCACGTCCAATTCCAGATTGTTTAAATCCGCCGAAAGGAGCCATTGGGTCGTGACCAATTCCGTTTATTTGTACACGTCCTGCATTGATTTGCGAAGCTACTCTGTGTGCTCTTTCAGAATCCGAAGAGTTTACGTAAGCTTGTAATCCGTAAGTGGTGTCATTGGCGATTTCGATTGCTTCTTCTTCCGTTTTGTATGTAATAACAGATAAAACAGGTCCGAATATTTCTTCTCTTGCAATACGCATTTGATTGTTTGCGTTGGCAAAAACAGTTGGCTTAACAAAATTTCCATTTTCTAATCCTTCGGGTTTTCCTAGTCCGCCAGTCAATATTTCTGCTCCTTCGTTAATTCCTGCCTGAATGTATTCTTGAACGCGATTGTATTGTTTTGTGCTAACCATTGGTCCGATGGCGGTATTTTGATTTTTAGGATCGCCAACAATTAGGTGTGAAACGGTTTCTTTGATTAAAAGTTTTGTTTCTTCTAATTTGTTTTCTGGAATCAATAGTCTAGTTCCAGCAATGCAAGCTTGCCCGTTGTTCATGAACGCTGCGCTCATTGCGAGTGGAATTGCTTTTGAGAGATCAGCATCGTCTAAAATAATATTTGGAGATTTTCCGCCAAGTTCAAGAGTAACTCGCTTCATGGTGTTGATGGCTTCTTTTGCTATGATTTTTCCAACATTAGTTGATCCTGTAAAAGAGATTTTGGAGATATCTGGATTTTGGCTAATTTCGGCGCCAACTATTTCTCCTAAACCATTTACAATGTTGAATACGCCTTTAGGAAGATTGGCTTCGTGAAGACATTCGGTAATTAATTGTGTTTGCTGAGCACTCATTTCACTTGGTTTGATTACAGTTGTGCATCCGGCAGCAATTGCCGTGGAAAGTTTGCTGCATATAAATCCGTTGCTTGAATTCCAAGGGATGATAATTCCAACAACACCAATAGGGCTCATCTGGACTTCGGATTCTCCCATTGTTTTGATGAAGTTGTAGTTGTTAAGAAGGTTGATGGCTGAGTCAAAACTTTTTAGCATATAATCGTAGCTTACGCTTGCAAATTGAAATGTTCCGCCATATTCTTCCGTCATAACATTGATAAAATCGTCTTTTCTTTTTTCGATAGAAGATTTAATGTTTTTTAAGTATTGGATTCTTTCCGAAGTTGTGGTTTTTGAAAAAGTTTTGAAAGCGTTTTTGGCTGCTTCAATTGCTTTTTGTGTGTCTTCGGTGTTTCCTAAAAGAACTTTTCCGAGTGTTTTGTTTGTCGTCGGGCTAATAAGATTAAAATATTCTGTTCCTTTAGGAGTTGTAAATTCGCCATTAATGTAAATTTTGTCTATTGTTTTCATGTTGTTGTTTTTTAATGATTTTCTATTTGACAAATTTCTGCATTATATACGCTGGCTGTTTTGTTGTAAGGCTCAGTTAAGCTTTGTTGAGAAGCTCAATTTTTTATTGTTTTTGCAAAAAAAAAGCTTCTCGTTTGAGAAGCTTTAAAGAGAGTATTTTAAAATTAATGTTAGATTTTTAAAGTGATAACAGGTTTTACGGCATGATTAACCAAGCCTTCGCTGATGCTTCCATTGAAAAAATGTGCGAAACCAGTTCTTCCATGTGTGCACATTCCGATAACATCGGCGTTTATTCTGTTAGAGAAATTAATGATTCCTTTTTCAATATTGGTGTCATTGTAAATTTGAGTAGTATAGTTGTTAATGTTAAATTCGGCAACAAAATCGGCCATTGCTTTTTCGCTAACATGAGTTGGTTTGAAACTGTTTGGAGTGCAAATAGTGACTAAATGTATTTTTGAATCAAATAGTTTGGTGAAATTTAAAAGTTTTTCGAAAGGTTTTTTTGCTTCTTCTGAAAAATCAGATGCGAAAACAATAGTAGAAGCATTAAAATTTGGAATGTTTTTCTTGATGACCAAAACAGGGATTTCTGAATTTCTAACTACTTTTTCGGTGTTAGAGCCTATTAATAATTCTTCGACGCCAGAAGAGCCGTGAGATCCCATGATAATTAGATCAATATTGTAATCTTTGCTTATTTGCGTGATTCCGTGTATTGGTTTGTCCATTTTTACAATTTCAGTTACCGGAATTCCTTCTAGGTATTCTCTAGAGGCGATTTCATCAAGTGTTTCGTTTGCTTTTTTCATAAAAAGCATAGTTTCGGGGATGCTAGTTCCGCCAACTATGGCATCGTTTGATTGCTGTGGCAATTCAAGCATATGAAGAAGAATAAGTTCAGAATTGTTCTTTTTTGCGATTTGAGCGGCAACTTTTAAAGCGTCTTCTGCATGTTCTGAGAAGTCGGTAGGTACTAAAATTCGTTTCATGATTTGAGGGTTAAAAATTATGAATAATTCTGTGTTTTAATGCTATTATAAAGATAAGAAATTATTTTAGAGCAATCAATTTATTTGATTTATAAAAAAAACACTATATTTGCACTGTTATTTATTAAAATCTAAATAATGAGGGGACTAAGTGTCCCCTCTTTTTATAAAATTATGACATTTAAAGAAAAAGTAAACGGATTAATTACGGAAGCTCTTCTGGAAAAACCATCAATCTTTTTGGTTGATTTGGCTGTTTCGGATTCTTTTAAAATTAGTGTCGGTTTAGACGGAGATAATGGAGTGGCGCTGCAGGACTGTATTGATATCAGTCGTGCAATCGAAAATAATCTGGATCGTGAAGAACAGGATTTTTCGCTTGAAGTAGCATCAGTTGGAGTAGGAACACCTCTGAAAATGGTAAGACAATACAAAAAAAATGTTGGTAGAACGTTGATTGTTACCACAAATACAGAAAAAATTGAAGCAGAATTGGTTGAAGCTAATGATGTTTTCATAATTTTGTCTTGGAAAGCAAGAGAACCGAAAAAAGTAGGAAAAGGAAAAGAAACAGTTCAAAAAGAGCAACAAATACCTTATACAGAAATTAAAGAGGCAGTTGTTACGGTAACATTTTAATTTTAATTAAAAAATTCGCATGGAAAATTTAGCATTAATCGATTCATTCTCAGAGTTTAAAGATAATAAACTTATTGATCGTGTAACGCTTATGGCAATTTTAGAGGACGTATTTAGAAATGCATTAAAGAAAAAATACGGTTCAGATGAAAATTTCGATATCATTATAAATCCTGATAAAGGAGATATGGAAATCTGGAGAAGAAGAGTAATTGTTGCCGATGAAGACCTTGATTTTGAAAATGAAGAAATTACATTGACTGAAGCAAGAAAAATTGAAGCGGATTTTGAAATAGGTGAAGAAGTTTCTGAAGAAGTAAAGTTGATTGATTTAGGAAGAAGAGCTATCTTAGCGCTTCGTCAGAATCTAATATCTAAAATTCACGAACACGATAATACAAATCTTTATAAGCAATTTAAAGATATTATTGGTGATATTTATACAGCTGAAGTGCACCATGTGCGTCCAAGGGTAGTTATCTTAGTTGATGATGAAGGAAATGAAATTGTGCTTCCAAAAGAAAAGCAAATTCCATCTGACTTTTTCCGTAAAGGAGATAATGTTCGCGGAATTATTGAAAGCGTTGAATTGAAAGGAAACAAACCTCAAATTATTATGTCTAGAACTTCAGAAAAGTTCTTAGAGAAATTATTTGAACAAGAAATTCCAGAGGTTTTCGACGGATTGATTACTGTGAAAAACGTAGTTCGTATTCCAGGTGAAAAAGCAAAAGTAGCTGTTGATTCTTATGATGATAGAATTGATCCAGTTGGAGCTTGTGTGGGAATGAAAGGTTCTCGTATTCACGGAATTGTTCGTGAGCTTGGAAATGAAAATATTGATGTAATTAACTATACAAACAATATTCAATTATTTATTACAAGAGCATTAAGCCCTGCAAAAGTTTCTTCTATTAAAATTGATGAAGAAAGCAAAAGAGCTGAAGTTTTCTTGAAATTAGAAGAGGTTTCTAAAGCAATTGGTAGAGGTGGTCACAATATCAAATTAGCTGGTCAATTGACAGGTTATGAATTGGATGTTATTCGTGAAGGCGATGTGGCTGGAACTGTTGCAGATGAAGATGATGTTGAATTAACAGAGTTTTCAGATGAAATTGAAGAGTGGGTAATTGAAGAGTTTGCAAAAATAGGTTTGGATACTGCAAAAAGTATCTTGAAACACGACGTAGAAGATTTAGTAAGAAGAACAGACCTAGAAGAGGAAACAATTCTAGATGTTATGAAGATACTAAAAGAAGAGTTTGATAGCTAGGCAATAGCTGACCATCTGCTCTAACAACACACAACGAAAAAGGTAATAATAAAAAGGTTATATGTCTGAAGAGAGAGTAATAAGAATAAATAAGGTTTTAAGGGAATTAAATATTTCGTTAGAAAGAGCTGTAGATTATCTAAAAGATAAGGGAATTGCTATTGATGCAAATCCTAATGCAAAAATTTCTGATAGTGAATTTAATATCCTTCAAAGCCAATTTGCGGGCGATAAGGGGAATAAGGAGGCTTCTAAAGAGGTTGGAGAAGAAAAAAGAAAGGAAAAAGAAGCGTTACGTGTAGAACGTGAGAAAGAAATTGAAGACAAACGCAGACAAGAAGAAGAGCGTCAAAAACAGCAAGAAATAATTAAAGCAAGAGCCGTTGTTTCGGGGCCTGTACAAGTCGGTAAAATTGACTTGAATCCTAAAAAACCTGCCGTTACTCCTTCTGAGGAACCAGCTAAGGTTGAAGAGCCAAAAGCTGTTGTTGCGCCTGTGCAACCAGAGAAACCTGTTCAAAACGAAACAGTTAAATCTGAACCAGTTGTTTCTAGTCCTGTTTCTGAAACAAAAAAAGAAGAACCTATTATTACTGAGAAAAAAGAAGTTAAAGCAGAATCTAAAGTTGCGCAGGAGCCAATAGTGTCTACTGATCCAACAACTTCAGAGGAAACTATTACTACTCAATACCAAAAGCTTACTGGAACAACTCTTACAGGTCAGACAATTGATTTATCTCAATTTAATAAGCCTAAGAAAAAGAAAGAAGATCCTAAAGCGGCTCAGAATAAACCTGGAACTCCTGGAGTTGGTAATAATAACAATAACGCAAATAATAAAAATAAGCGTAAAAGAATTGGTCCAAAACCGGGTACTCCTGGTGCGCCAAAACCTGCTACAGGAAATGCGCCTGGAACACCAAATTCAAATAAGCCAACTCAAAACAATAATGGTGGAGGTTATAATGCTAACAGAAGCCAAAGACCTGGTTTTGTAAAAGGAAACCGTCCTGCAATTGTTGCTAAAGTTGAGCCAACTGAAGAAGAAGTAAAAAACCAAATTAGAGAAACTCTTGAAAAACTTCAAGGTAAAGGAGGGAAATCTAAAGCGGCTAAATATAGAAGAGATAAAAGAGAAACGCACCGTCAGAAATCTGATGATGAGCAAAGAGCACTTGACGAAGGAAGTAAAACTATTAAAGTTACAGAGTTCGTTACAGTTGGTGAAATTGCAATCATGATGGATGTGCCGATTACTAAAGTAATTGGAACTTGTATGTCTCTTGGTATCATGGTTACCATGAACCA
>NZ_DHEI01000148.1:16444-23430 GCF_002399805.1 Flavobacterium sp. UBA4854 | reverse complement strand
ATAGAAGTTGTAGAAGATAAAGAAGAAGATTTAGTAACAAGAGCGCCAATTGTGACAGTAATGGGTCACGTTGACCACGGTAAAACATCTTTATTGGATTATATTCGTAAAGAAAATGTTATCGCTGGTGAGTCAGGAGGTATTACGCAGCACATTGGAGCGTATGGAGTTACTTTAGATAACGGACAAAAAATTGCATTCTTAGATACTCCAGGTCACGAGGCGTTTACTGCGATGCGTGCACGTGGAGCTCAAGTTACAGATATTGCGATTATTGTGGTGGCGGCAGATGATGATATCATGCCACAAACAAAAGAGGCAATTTCTCACGCACAAGCTGCAGGAGTGCCAATTATATTTGCAATCAATAAAATTGATAAACCAAATGCTAATGTTGATAAGATTAAAGAGCGTTTGGCTGGTATGAATTTACTTGTTGAAGATTGGGGTGGAAAAATTCAGTCACATGATATTTCTGCAAAAGTTGGAACAGGTGTTAAAGAATTGTTAGAAAAAGTTTTATTAGAAGCTGAGATTTTAGATCTAAAAGCAAATCCAAATAAAGCAGCTCAAGGAACTGTTGTTGAAGCTTTCTTAGATAAAGGAAAAGGATATGTGTCTACGATTTTAGTACAACAGGGTACTTTGAAAATTGGAGATTATATGTTGGCTGGAAAACACCATGGTAAAGTTAAAGCGATGCATGATGAAAGAGGACATACTGTTTTAAGTGCTGGCCCTTCGACTCCGGTATCTGTTTTAGGTTTAGATGGAGCTCCAACAGCGGGTGATAAGTTTAATGTATTTGAAGACGAAAAAGAAGCAAAACAAATTGCATCAAAACGTTCTCAATTAATGCGCGAACAGTCTGTACGTACACAAAGACATATTACACTTGATGAAATTGGACGTCGTATCGCTCTTGGTCAGTTTAAAGAATTAAATGTAATCCTTAAAGGAGACGTGGATGGTTCTGTTGAGGCGTTATCAGATTCGTTCTCTAAACTTTCTACAGAAGAAGTTCAAATTAATATTATCCATAAAGGAGTTGGTGCAATTACAGAAACCGATGTTAACTTAGCTTCTGCATCAGATGCGATCATCATCGGATTTAATGTTCGTCCTGCTGGAAATGCTAGACAGCTTGCGGATAAAGAAGAAATTGATATCCGTTACTACTCTATCATTTACGCTGCGATCGATGACTTGAAAGATGCTATGGAAGGAATGTTAGCGCCAGAAATGAAAGAAGAAATTTTAGGTAATGCTGAAATTCGCGAGATTTTCAAAATTTCTAAAGTGGGTTCAATTGCTGGATGTATGGTGACAGATGGTAAAATCTTAAGGACTTCTAAAATTAGAGTTATTAGAGATGGAGTTGTGGTTCATACAGGTGAGCTAGTTGCTTTAAAACGTTTCAAAGACGATGTGAAAGAAGTAACTAAAGGTTATGATTGTGGTATCCAAATAAAAGGATTTAATGATATCGAAATTAATGATGTTATTGAAGCGTACCATGAAGTAGCAATCAAAAAGAAATTGAAATAAAATTCAATTAATATAATTAAAAGCCTCAATGTAAATTGAGGCTTTTTTTGTGTTTATAAATTTGAGATGTGATGGTGTAGAATGATTTGAGGTAAATGTGTATTTTTAACTCATTTAAATTTTAGTAAGTTGAATAAAAATTAACGAAATATGAAAAATGGACTTTACTCGATAATTATGTTTATGTGCTTTTCTGCTTTGTCTTTTGCTCAAGAAGCTGTAGATAAAGTAGCTCCGCCTGATGGTAATGCTTTTGTAGGGGATTATTACGGAGAAGAGGTTTCAAGTACTTTTAGTAATACTGCGATTACAGTAGCAGAATTGGAAAAAGATTTAAAAACTACAAATAAAATAGAAAAAGTTGCTGTTAGAGGAGAGGTAACAGATGTTTGTCCTAAAAGAGGATGTTGGATAAGTATAAGGACAGAAGATGGGGCGTCTTTCTTTGTTAAAATGAAAGATTATGCGTTTTTTGTTCCTACAGCATTGAAGGGTAAAAATGTGGTTTTAGAGGGTGATGCAGAGCGAAAAATAACATCTGTTGAAGAGTTAAAGCATTATGCCGAAGATGCTAAAAAAAGTAAAGCGGAAATAGATGCTATTAAATCTTCTAAAGACGAAATACGTTTTTTAGCAAGCGGAATTAAAGTTGTGGATTAGATCAGGAGATTATGTTCTATTAGGTTTTAAAATTCTTGACATCAATAAAGCGGATTGATCTTTGTTTGATTATGTTAGGGGTGCAGTATTTTAAAGACAAAAAAAGCGAGAAGTAAATCTCGCTTTTTTTATTTTTTCTATGTTTTACTTTCCGGGCTTAAGTAGGAAAACGCTTTTGTATCTTTTTTTAATTTCGGCCAAATTTCGTTCGGCTTCAATTCTGGTTTTAAAATTTCCAACAATTACTTTGTAATTAGGAGTGCTGAAAATAATGGTTCCGTCGATATTTGAATTTTCTCTTTTAAAATCCGATAACGTTTTTTTTGCTTCGTCGCTTTTGCCACTAAAGATTTGAATCCTGTAAGTGTCGTTTGTATTTATTGACGTGTTAATTTTGCGCTTCTCGTTAAGTAACTGCTCAAATTTAGGGTCTTGATTCAATGTTAAATTTTGGTCTTGAGCATTAATGTTGTATGCGAAAGCAATCGTTGTAATTGTTAAGAAAAGGTTTTTCGATGGACTTAAAATTCTCATAATGTGATGGTTTTTATGCAAAAATACTATTTAAAGTTTGAGTGTAAAATTTTAATATTATTTAGAATTGATATAAATTGATAATTAAGACTATTTTAAGGTTTTGAGAATAGTTCATAAGTCGTATTTTTGTGCAAGTTTTAAAAGAGGGTATAGATTTTTACTGGATTTAGTACAGAAAAAATCATACCAAAAATTAGTAGACAATTATTTATACTATATGAAAAAGGTGGGTAACCATAATTCGATCTCAAGAAAATTGCTGCTTGGCTTATCGCTAACGTTAATTTTCTCCCTAACTTCATTTGCTCAAGATGCTGCTGCTCCGGCGGCGCCTGAGGCTGCGGCGGCTGCTCCAGCTGCAGGTGGCGGTGATCCAGCAAAAGGGAAAGAACTTTTTAATGCAAATTGCGCTGCATGTCACAAATTAGATGCTAAATCAACTGGTCCTGCTTTAAGGGGAGTTGCTGCTAAGCATGATATGGCTTGGATTTACAAGTGGGTGCATAACAGTTCTGACATGATTAAGTCAGGTGATGCTGTTGCTGTTAAACTTTTTGAGGAAAATAACAAAGCTGTAATGACTTCGTTTCCTCAATTGTCTGAAGGTGATATTGATAATATTATAGCTTATACTTCTCAGCCTAAGGCTGAACCAGCTGCGGCTGTGGGAGGTGCTGCGACTCCTCCTGGTACAAATGTTCAAGATGGTGCTATTTCAAATAACATTATTCTTGGAGCTCTTGCTCTTGTAATGGCTATTTTAGTTGTGATGTTGTTTATGGTAAACAAGGTTTTAACTAAAGTTGCAAACAAAAATGGTATCGAAATCGCTCCAAAAGAAGAAAGACTTCCGATTTGGAAAGCTTTCGCTAAAAATCAATTCTTGGTTTTGGTAACTGCAATCTTCTTGCTTTTGGCTAGTGGTTATTTTGTTTACGGATACTTAATGCAAGTAGGTGTAGATCAAAATTATGAGCCAATTCAGCCAATTCATTACTCTCACAAAATTCACGCTGGGGATAACGAAATCAATTGTAAATATTGCCACTCTGCTGCTCGTGTAAGTAAAACAGCTGGTATTCCTTCTTTAAATGTTTGTATGAACTGTCATAAAAACATTTCAGAGGTTGCTGAAACTACTGCTACTCCTGAGTACAGCAAAGCGTTTTACGATGCTCAAATTCAAAAATTATATGATGCTGTCGGGTGGGATAAGACTAAACAAGCTTATACTGGAAAAACAATGCCTGTAAAATGGGTTCGTATTCACAACTTGCCTGATTTTGTTTACTTCAATCACTCTCAACACGTTTCTGTTGCTGGTATTGAATGTCAAACTTGTCACGGACCAGTACAAGAATTTGAAATCATGAAGCAATACTCTAAATTAACAATGGGATGGTGTATTGATTGCCATAGAAAAACTGATGTTAAGATGGAAGGTAACGCTTACTATGATAAAATTCATGCTGAACTTTCTAAAAAATACGGTGTAGAGAAATTAACTGCAGCGCAAATGGGAGGTTTAGAGTGTGGTAAATGCCACTATTAATCGATTTATTAAGATTTTAATATATATATACAATGTCATCAAACAAAAAATACTGGAAAAGTGTTGAAGAGCTAGAAAATAGCTCTATTGTTGAGGCGCTTAGAAATAACGAGTTTGTTGAAGAGATTCCTACTGATGAGTTTTTAGGTAACGCTGACGCTTTATCTACATCTGGGACTTCACGTCGTGACTTTTTAAAGTACGTAGGGTTTAGTACAGCGGCTGTAACATTAGCTGCTTGCGAAGGTCCTGTTCACAAGTCTATCCCTTATGTATTACAACCGGAACAGATCATTCCTGGTGTTGCAGACTATTATGCAACTACAGTTTTTGATGGGTTTGATTTTGCTAATCTTTTGGTAAAAACTCGTGAGGGTCGTCCAATTAAAATTGAAAACAATACAATTGCAGGAGCTAAATTTTCTGCGAATGCTAGAATTCACGCATCTATCTTAGGATTGTATGATAGCACTCGTTTGAAAGAGCCAAAAGTAGACGGTAAAGATTCTTCTTGGTCAGCTGTTGATTTAAAAATTAAATCAAGTTTAGCAGATGCAAAAACTAAAGGCGGTCAAGTAATATTATTGACTAATACTTTAGCAAGTCCTTCTACAGATAAATTAATCGCTGAGTTTATTGCGAAAAATCCAAACGCTAAGCACGTTGTATACGATGCAGTTTCATCATCTGAAGCTTTAGATGCTTTTGAAACTGTTTATGGTCAAAGAGCTTTGGTTGATTATGATTTTTCAAAAGCTTCATTAATCGTGTCTGTTGGTGCTGATTTCTTAGGAGACTGGCAAGGTGGAGGATATGATACTGGATATGCACAAGGACGTATTCCTCAAAATGGAAAAATGTCTCGTCACTTCCAGTTTGAATCAAATATGACATTATCTGGAGCAGCAGCTGATAAGCGTGTTCCTATGACTGTAGCTGCTCAAAAGCAAGCTTTAGTTCAAATTTATAATATTGTTGTAGGTGCTTCTGTTCCTGTAGCTTTAGAAGGAAATTTTAAAGCTGAAGTAGTAAAAGCTGCACAACAGCTTAAAGCTGCTGGTTCAAAAGGAGTTTTAGTATCTGGAATTGAAGATAAAAATGCTCAATTATTAGTTTTAGCTATCAATCAAGTATTGGCTAGTGAAGCTTTTAGTACTGCTGGAGCTAGACAAATTAGAAAAGGTTCTAATGCTGCAGTTGCGCAGTTAATTAAAGATTTGAATGCTGGAAGTGTTCATACTTTAATTATGAGTGGAGTTAATCCTGTTTACACTCTAGCTGATTCAGCTTCTTTTGTATCTGGATTGAAAAAAGTTAAAACGTCTGTTGCTTTTTCATTAAAAGAAGACGAAACTGCATCAATTGTTTCAATTGCTGCACCAGCTCCTCACTACTTAGAATCATGGGGAGATCTTGAACTTACAAGCGGAACTTATAGCTTAACTCAGCCAACAATCCGTCCTATATTTAATACAAAACAATTTCAAGATGTTTTATTGTCAGTAAACGGTACTGCTGGTACTTATTATGACTACTTAAAAGCAAATTCTGGAGCTTATACTGCAGGTGCTTCTTGGAATAAAGTATTACATGATGGTGTAGCTGTTCTTGGTGCTACGTCATTATCTGGAGGTGCTATTGATGCTGCTGCAGCTGCAAACGCTGTTGCAAAATCTAAAGTTGCTGGTGATTTTGAATTAGTATTATATACTAAAACAGGATTAGGAGATGGACAGCACGCTAACAACCCTTGGTTGCAAGAGTTCCCAGATCCAATTACAAGAGTTTCTTGGGATAACTACGTTACAGTTTCTAATGCGGATGCTAAAAAACTTGGTTTGTCAAACGAAATTGTTGCAAACGGTGGTTTAAACGGTAGTTATGCTACAATTACTGTTGATGGAGTTAAATTAGAGAATGTTCCAGTTATCGTTCAGCCAGGACAAGCAGTTGGAACTGTAGGTCTAGCTCTTGGATACGGACGAAAAGCTTCTCTTAAAGAAGAAATGCAAGTAGGTTTAAACGCTTACGCTTTATATAAAGGTTTTAATAATGTTCAATCTGTTTCTATCGCTAAAGCTGGAGGAGTACATGAGTTTGCTTGTGTTCAAGGTCAGAAAACTTTAATGGGTAGAGGAGATATCATTAAAGAAACTACTTTAGAAATATTCAATACTAAAGATGCTGAACATTGGAACGAAAAACCGATGGTATCTTTAGATCACCAAGAAGTTGAGGCTACTACTGTAGATCTTTGGGAATCATTTGATCGTACAACAGGGCACCACTTCAATCTTTCAATTGACTTAAATGCTTGTACTGGATGTGGGGCTTGTGTTATTGCTTGTCACGCTGAAAACAACGTTCCAGTTGTTGGTAAAGCAGAGGTAAGAAGAAGCCGTGATATGCACTGGTTACGTATCGATAGATATTATTCTTCTGAAAGCACTTTTGAAGGTGATAACGAAAGAAAAGAAGGAATTGCAGGTTTATCTAGTTCATTATCTACATTTAATGAAATGGAAAAAGCAGGAGATAATCCACAAGTTGCATTCCAACCTGTAATGTGTCAACACTGTAATCATGCACCTTGCGAAACAGTTTGTCCTGTTGCAGCAACTTCTCACGGTCGTGAAGGTCAAAACCATATGGCTTACAACAGATGTGTTGGTACTCGTTACTGTGCAAA
>NZ_DHEI01000148.1:8715-16329 GCF_002399805.1 Flavobacterium sp. UBA4854 | reverse complement strand
TGTCCATATAAAGTACGTCGTTTTAACTGGTTCTTATACAACAAAAACAGCGAGTTCGATTATCATATGAACGATGATTTAGGCCGTATGGTATTAAATCCTGACGTTAACGTACGTTCTCGTGGTGTTATGGAGAAATGTTCTATGTGTATCCAAATGACACAAGCTACTAAATTAAAAGCTAAAAACGAAGGCCGTCCAGTTAGAGATGGTGAATTCCAAACAGCTTGTTCTAGTGCTTGTTCTTCAGGAGCGATGATATTTGGTGATGTAAATGATAAAGAAAGTAAAGTTGCTAAATTAGCGGCTGACGAAAGATCATACCACTTATTAGAGCATGTAGGTACAAAACCTAATGTGGTTTACCATGTTAAAGTTAGAAATACTTAGTAAAATTATTAATTAAGAAACAATATAAAGGATTATGTCGTCTCACTACGAAGCACCCATTAGAAAACCTTTAGTTATTGGTGATAAATCTTATCACGATGTAACTGTAGATGTAGCAGCACCTGTTGAGGGACCTGCAAACAAGCAATGGTGGATTGTATTTTCAATCGCATTAATAGCCTTCCTTTGGGGGTTAGGTTGTATAATTTACACCGTATCTACCGGTATCGGAACATGGGGATTAAATAAAACAGTTGGCTGGGCTTGGGATATTACTAACTTCGTTTGGTGGGTTGGTATTGGTCACGCTGGAACATTAATTTCTGCGGTATTATTACTTTTCCGTCAACGTTGGAGAATGGCTATTAACCGTTCTGCGGAAGCAATGACTATCTTCTCGGTAGTTCAAGCAGGTCTATTTCCAATTATTCACATGGGACGTCCATGGTTAGCATACTGGGTATTACCTATTCCAAACCAATTTGGATCTTTATGGGTAAACTTTAACTCACCTTTACTTTGGGACGTATTCGCAATTTCAACGTATCTTTCAGTATCATTAGTTTTCTGGTGGACTGGTTTATTACCTGACTTTGCAATGCTACGTGATAGAGCTATTACTCCATTTAACAAAAGAGTTTATTCTATCTTAAGTTTTGGATGGAGCGGTAGAGCAAAAGATTGGCAACGTTTCGAAGAAGTATCTTTGGTATTAGCTGGTTTAGCTACTCCACTTGTACTTTCTGTACACACGATTGTATCTATGGACTTTGCTACTTCTGTAATTCCAGGATGGCATACAACAATTTTCCCTCCATACTTCGTTGCTGGAGCGGTTTTCTCTGGATTCGCGATGGTAAATACATTGTTGATTGTTATGAGAAAAGTATCTAACCTTGAAGCATACATCACATTACAGCATATCGAGTTAATGAACATCATTATCATGATTACTGGATCTATTGTAGGTGTGGCTTACATCACTGAGTTATTTGTAGCTTGGTATTCAGGTGTAGAGTATGAGCAATATGCATTCTTAAACAGAGCTACTGGACCTTACTGGTGGGCATATTGGTCAATGATGACATGTAACGTATTCTCTCCTCAATTCATGTGGTTTAAAAAATTAAGAACAAGTATCATGTTCTCATTCATCATCTCGATTGTTGTAAACATCGGTATGTGGTTTGAAAGATTTGTAATTATTGTTACTTCTTTACATAGAGATTACCTTCCATCTTCTTGGACAATGTTCTCACCAACATTTGTTGATATTGGAATTTTCATTGGAACAATTGGTTTCTTCTTTGTATTGTTTTTATTATACTCTAGAACATTCCCTGTAATTGCTCAGGCAGAGGTTAAAACAATTTTGAAAGGAACAGGAGATAATTATATTAGAGAAAGAGCAAACAGTAAAGATTCACATCATGAGTAATAAAGTTATATACGCCATTTATAATGACGATGACGTTTTGATGAATGCAGTAAAGAAAACTAGAGCTGCTCATCATCATATTGAAGAGGTTTTTACTCCATTCCCAGTTCACGGATTGGATAAAGCCATGGGATTAGCACCAACAAGATTAGCAATATGTGCTTTTTTATATGGTTGTGTTGGTATTTCTGTTGCAACAACAATGATGGGTTACATCATGATTCATGACTGGCCGCAGGATATTGGAGGTAAACCAAGTTTTAGTTTCATCCAAAACATGCCTTCTTTCGTGCCAATTATGTTTGAAATGACTGTGTTTTTTGCAGCTCACTTAATGGTAATTACTTTTTACATGAGAAGTAGATTATGGCCATTTAAAGAAGCTGAAAACCCAGACGTAAGAACAACTGATGACCACTTTTTAATGGAGGTTGCTGTAAATGATAACGAAACAGAGTTAGTTTCTTTCTTTGAAGGAACTGGAGCTGTTGAAGTTAAAGTAATAGAAAAGAATTAATTGTAGCTATGAAAAGGATATATAAAATAACACTTTTAGTTGGTATAACTATTTTAGTTTCATCTTGCCACAATAATTCGGCACCGAACTATCAGTATTTCCCAAATATGTATGAGTCTGTTGCTTATGAGCCATATTCAGAAGCAAAAATATTTAAGGGAGGAAAAGAAGGACAGCTTCCTGTTGAAGGAACTATCAATAGAGGTTTCGAACCTTATGAATATGAAAATTCAACTGCTGGTTATGAATTAGCAAAAGCTAATTTAAAATCACCTTTGACAGAAGAGGAAAGAAATTCAGGAAAAGGTAAAGAGCTTTTCGAAATTTATTGTATTAGCTGCCATGGTGCTGCTGGTAACGGTAAAGGTAAATTGGTTGAAAGAGAAAAATTTCTTGGAGTACCTAGCTATAAAGACAGAGAAATCACTGAGGGAAGTATCTTTCATGTTGAGACTTATGGTTTAAATGCAATGGGTTCACATGCAAATCAATTAAGTTCTCACGAACGTTGGTTAGTTGCTGACTATGTTCTGAAACTAAGAAGCCAATTATAATTGTTGAACAAACTGATCGTAATAGATATGTATACATTTTCAAGTAAATTAAAAACTTTTTCTATCATCTTAATGGCCGTTGGGTTATTAGGAATTGGGTATGGTTTTTTAAGTGCACCAAAAGATATTCAAGAAGTTGAAAAAATACTAGCTGCAGATGAACATGGTTCTCATGGTGTGGCGCATGAAGAAAAAGCGGAGGCATCTCACAAAGAAGCAGGTCATCATGAGGCTGCTGAAGTTGCACATGACTCTCATAAAGGAGCTGAGCACGCAGAAGTTTCTGGTGCAAATGAGCACGAAAAACACTTAGAGCACGTATTACACCAATTGCAAAATAAGCCTTGGTCTGCTTTATATGTAGCTTGTATTTTCTTTTTACTTCTTTCAATGGGGGTTTTAGCTTTCTATGCTATTCAACAAGTTGCTCAAGCAGGTTGGTCTCCAGTTTTGTTTAGAGTTATGCAAGGTATAACGGCTTACTTACCAGCTGGTTCTATTATCTTCTTCATAATTTTAGTTTTATGTGGATTACACTTTAACCATATTTTTGTTTGGTTGGGAGAGGGTGTAACAGATCCTAAAAATGCTAATTATGATGCTATTATTGCTGGTAAATCTGGTTATTTAAACTTTCCTTTCTGGATTGCTAGAGCGGCAATCTTTTTATTAGGATGGAACTTATATCGTTACTATTCAAGAAAAAACTGTTTAGAACAAGATGAGGCAAATGATGATCTTTATTACAAAAAGAACTTCAAAGCTTCTGCTGGATTCTTAGTATTCTTCATCGTTTCTGAATCTATCATGTCATGGGATTGGATTATGTCTTTTGATCCGCATTGGTTCAGTACATTATTTGGATGGTATGTATTTGCTTCTTTCTTTGTAAGTGGTATTACTGCTATTGCTTTAGTAACAGTTTATTTAAAATCAAAAGGATATTTAGAGTTTGTAAATAATAGCCATATCCACGATTTAGCTAAGTTCATGTTTGGTATTAGTATTTTCTGGACTTATTTATGGTTTTCTCAATTCATGTTGATCTGGTATGCTAACATTCCAGAAGAGGTAACTTATTTTGTAACAAGAATTCAATTATATAACCTTCCTTTCTTTGGGGCGGTTGTTATGAACTTTGTTTTCCCGTTATTAATATTAATCAATACTGACTTCAAACGACTTAACTGGGTTATCGTTATGGCTGGTGTTGTAATATTATTAGGTCATTATGTTGATTTCTTTAATATGATTATGCCTGGAACTGTAGGAGACAAATGGTTTATCGGAGTTCCTGAAATTGCATCGATTCTTTTCTTCTTAGGTTTATTTATATTTGTTGTATTTACTGCATTAACTAAATCTCCTCTGCTTGCAAAAAGAAATCCTTTCATCGAAGAAAGTAAACATTTTCATTATTAATATTTAAAGAAGTAAACAGATGACAAGTTTGTTGGTAATTATAGTTGTAGTTTTATTAGCAGTTGCATTATGGCAATTGACGAAGATATTTGATCTTACTCAGGTTGGAGTTTCTTCGAGCGATTCTCAGGTTGCATCAGATAATGATAATAACATTCAAGGATATATTATGTTTGGCTTTTTAGCTTTCATTTATATATTTACTATTTACGGTCTATTAAAATGGGGAGGTTTAGCTTTGCATACTCCTGCATCAGAACATGGGCTTTTGGTAGATAATTTAATGAATATCACTTGGGTTTTAATTTTCTTAGTTCAATTTATTACACAAGGTTTATTATACTGGTTTTCTTTTAAGAATAGAGGTAATAAAGATAAAAAAGCATTATTCTTTGCTGATAGTAATAAGTTAGAGGCAATTTGGAGTATTATTCCTTCTGTTGTTTTGGCTTGTTTAATTCTTTATGGATTGTATGCTTGGAATAACATTATGTTCGTTGATAAAGATGAAGACGTAATCGAGATCGAATTATACGCTCAACAGTTTAAATGGACTGCAAGATATGCAGGACAAGATAACGTTTTAGGTAAAGCTAACGTTCGTTTAATCCAAGGTGTAAATACTTTAGGTGTTGACATGTCAGATCCAAATGCTCAAGATGATATTGTAGTTTCAGAATTACATATCCCTAAAGGAAAAAAAGTTCACTTCAAAATGCGTTCTCAGGATGTTTTGCACTCGGCTTACTTTCCTCACTTTAGAGCACAAATGAACTGTGTTCCAGGTATGGTTACTGAATTTGCATTCATTCCTACTTATACTACTGCAGAATATAGAGAATTACCATTTATGGTTGAAAAAGTTGCTAACATTAACAAACTTAGAGCTGAAAAAAGCGTTGAGTTAGTTGCAAAAGGTGGTACAGCTTTAGATCCTTACACATTTGATTACTTATTATTGTGTAATAAAATCTGTGGAGCTTCTCACTATAATATGCAAATGAAAGTTGTAGTTGATACTCCAGAAGATTACAAAAAATGGTTAAGCGAGAAAACTACTTTAGCTCAAGATATTAAAGCGGCTGCTGCTGCTGAGAAACCAGCTGAAGGAGCTGCACCAACTACAGATACTACTGCAAAAATTATTGACACTGTTAAAACAGTTGTTGATACTGTAAAAGCAGCTGTAGCTAAAGTTGCGATAAAATAATATTATTAAGAAAATTTAAAGTACAAATATATGTCAGCAGAAGCGCACGGTCACGATCACGGACACGATCACGAGCACGAACATCATCATAAAGACACGTTCATTACTAAATATATTTTTAGTATTGATCACAAAATGATTGCTAAACAATACTTGATTACTGGTATTGTTATGGGAGTAATTGGGATTGCAATGTCCTTGCTTTTCAGAATGCAATTAGCGTGGCCAGAGGAGTCTTTCAAAATATTTAATGTTTTATTAGGAGATAAATTTGCACCTGATGGTGTAATGGCAAATGATATTTATCTAGCATTAGTTACAATTCACGGTACCATCATGGTATTCTTTGTACTGACTGCTGGTTTGAGTGGAACATTTAGTAACTTATTGATTCCGCTTCAAATTGGAGCAAGAGATATGGCATCTGGATTTATGAATATGATTTCATACTGGTTGTTTTTCTTATCTGCAGTTGTAATGTTATCTTCTTTATTTGTTGAGGCTGGACCAGCATCTGCAGGATGGACAATTTATCCTCCTTTGAGTGCATTGCCACAAGCAATCCCTGGATCAGGAACAGGTATGACATTATGGTTAGTATCTATGGCTATTTTCATCGCATCTTCTTTGATGGGATCTTTAAATTACATTGTTACTGTACTTAACTTAAGAACTAAAGGAATGTCTATGACTAGACTTCCACTTACAATCTGGACATTTTTCGTAACAGCTATTATTGGTGTTATTTCGTTCCCGGTTTTATTATCTGCAGCATTATTATTGATTTTCGATAGAAGTTTTGGTACTTCATTCTTCTTATCTGACATCTATATTGCTGGTGAAGTTTTACACTACCAAGGAGGTTCTCCTGTATTATTCGAGCACTTATTCTGGTTCTTAGGCCACCCTGAGGTTTACATTGTAATCTTACCAGCGATGGGTCTTGTGTCAGAAATTATGGCTACAAATGCTCGTAAACCAATTTTCGGTTACAGAGCGATGATTATGTCAGTTCTTGCAATTGCATTCTTATCTACTATCGTTTGGGGTCACCACATGTTTATTTCAGGTATGAATCCTTTCTTAGGATCTGTATTTACTTTTACAACTTTATTGATTGCAATTCCATCTGCTGTAAAAGCATTCAACTGGATTACAACTTTATGGAAAGGTAACTTACAATTTAACCCTGCAATGTTATTCTCTATCGGAATGGTTTCTACTTTCATCACTGGAGGGTTAACGGGGATCATTTTAGGAGATAGTACACTAGATATTAACGTTCACGATACATACTTCGTAATTGCTCACTTTCACTTAGTAATGGGTATCTCTGCACTTTATGGAATGTTTGCTGGTATTTACCACTGGTTCCCTAAAATGTACGGAAGAATGTTAAATAAAAACTTAGGTTATATTCACTTCTGGGTAACTGCGGTTTGTGCTTATGGAGTTTTCTTCCCAATGCACTTCATCGGTTTAGCTGGTTTGCCAAGACGTTACTATACAAATACTAACTTCCCATTATTTGATGATTTACAAAATGTGAATGTTTTAATCACAACATTTGCTCTTGTAGGAGGTGCATTCCAATTAGTATTCTTATACAACTTCTTTAGTAGTATTTTCTACGGTAAGAAAGCAGTTCAAAATCCTTGGAAATCTACAACTTTAGAGTGGACAACTCCAGTTGAACATATTCACGGTAACTGGCCAGGAGAAATTCCTCATGTATATCGTTGGCCGTATGACTATAGTAACCCTAATCACGATGTAGATTTTGTTCCTCAAAATGTACCAATGAAAGAAGGTGAAGAAGTTTTACACCACTAAAAAATAATCAAAGGCTGTCAGAAATGACAGCCTTTTTTGTTTAGTTAAAGTTCTAAACGTTGAGTTGAACTGTTTTACAAACTGATTAGTTTATATATCTTTGTAGGATGAATGAAAATCTAGATCCTACTACTAAAGGATATAACTCAGAAGAGTTAGATCTTGAGAAAAGATTACGTCCGCTGTCATTTGATGATTTCGCTGGACAAGATCAAGTTTTGGAAAATTTAAAAGTCTTTGTTGCTGCAGC
>NZ_DHEI01000148.1:7545-8531 GCF_002399805.1 Flavobacterium sp. UBA4854 | reverse complement strand
GCAAATATTTTAGCTAATGAATTACAAGTAGGCATCAAGATCACTTCTGGACCTGTGTTGGATAAACCTGGTGATTTAGCAGGTTTGTTGACAAACTTAGATGAACGAGATGTTTTATTTATTGACGAAATTCATCGGTTAAGTCCAGTTGTTGAAGAGTATTTGTATTCGGCAATGGAAGATTTCAAGATTGATATCATGATTGAGTCGGGTCCAAATGCTAGAACTGTTCAGATCAATCTAAACCCTTTTACATTGATTGGAGCTACTACAAGATCGGGATTATTAACAGCACCTATGCGTGCTCGTTTCGGAATATCTTCGCGTTTACAATACTATACAACTGAACTTTTAACTACGATTGTTGAGAGAAGTGCTTCTATATTAAAAACACCTATTGATCTGGAAGCTGCGATTGAAATTGCGGGCAGAAGCCGTGGGACTCCTCGTATCGCAAATGCATTATTGAGACGTGTTCGCGATTTTGCTCAGATTAAAGGTAATGGTAGAATCGATTTGGAAATTTCTAAATATGCTTTAAAAGCATTAAATGTTGATGCACATGGTCTGGATGAAATGGATAACAAGATATTGTTGACGATTATTAATAAATTTAAAGGTGGTCCTGTTGGTCTTTCGACTTTAGCAACTGCTGTTTCTGAAAGTAGCGAAACTATTGAGGAAGTTTACGAACCTTTTCTTATTCAGGAGGGATTCATTATGCGTACGCCTCGTGGTCGTGAAGTTACGGAGAAAGCCTATAAACATTTAGGAAAAGTTAATACCAACATTCAAGGAGGTTTATTTTAAAAACATATGAAACATTATTTTTTATTTGTGCTATTTGTTTGTTTGAACTCTTTTAGCCAGACTCATTATTTTCCCCACCTTTCTTATGGTAAATCATCTCAGCAGATTTTAGATTTGTATGTGCCTAATGAAAATTTAAAAAGTTTACCAGTAGTTATTCTTATTCATGGAGGATC
>NZ_DHEI01000148.1:0-7398 GCF_002399805.1 Flavobacterium sp. UBA4854 | reverse complement strand
AATAAAGGATTTGTTGTTGCTAATGTTGATTATCGTTATGCAAATGATAGTGTTTCAGCTAAAGATTTATTAGCAGATATTGATGCTGCTGTTAGTTATGTTTCAAAAAAATCTGGTAAGTATGGTTACAGCAAAAATGGTTATCATATTGTTGGAATTAGTGCTGGTGCGCATTTAGCATTATTATACGGCTACACTAAAAAAAATATGAAATCTATAACGGCGCTGTGCGCACCTTCAAGATTAGATTCTCCTGAAGTATTAGAATTTAGAAAAAAGAACGGTCGTTTTGATATTATTGATAAATTAGCTGGAACTAAAATAGATTCTAGCGGAGACAATAGTGCAATAATTAAGATAAGTCCGTTTAGTAATATTTCAAACGTACCGACATTGTTAATTCATGGTGACGCGGATAATGTTGTTAATGTTAGTCAATCTCAAAATCTTTATAATGAATTAAAAAGAAAGGGCGTAGAAACAAAATTAATCATTAGAGAAGGTAAGGCACATGATGTTGGGATGAATACACCTGAAACTGAAATACAGAACATAAAAGATATTACAGAATGGATTGTGCAGCATAATAAGTAAATTTGATTAAAAAGATAAAATAAACATTACTGTTACTGCTTTAATTCTATTCAAGATGTCTGAACATATAAATTATAATTACCCAACCAGACTTTCAATATTGAGATTTTTTAAAGATGCTGAAGGTGTTCGAAGAAATCCAATTCCTTTTCATAAAAGATATTTTCAGAAATTTGGTGATTCTTTCTCTATTAGAATTGGTTTATCGAGGTATATAATTTTATCAAGAGACAATGAAATTGCGCAATATATTTTGGTCAAAAATCAGAGAAATTATAACAAGTCCAAATTTCAGTCTGTATATCTTTCAAAATATTTGGGAAAAGGGCTTTTAACTAGTGATGGTGATTTTTGGTTAAAACAAAGACGTCTTATTCAGCCTGCTTTTCATAAACAAAAGATGAATCAGCTGGTTGACAATATGAACAAAACAATTACTGCTGAAGTTGATAATTTAGATGAAAATAAATTTTTTGATGTCTTTCCAGCAATGAGTCAGCTTGCTTTTAATGTTGTTGCAAAGTCATTATTTGAATTTTCAATTTCGGAAGAAAAGCTTCATAGAATAAAATTCATTATAGAAGAAGTTCAGAAGTTTTTAGTTAAGGAAATCAGACTTCCTCATAAGGCATTTTGGTTTTCATTAAGCGGGCAAGTCAGAAAGCATTTAAATTTAGCAGAAGAAAATAATAATATTATTCAAGAAATTATTGAAGGAAGAAATGCTTCGAATGAAGAATACAACGATCTTCTCAATATGCTTATGGAAACCCGATATGAAGATACGGGAGAGAGTATGTCTATGCAGCAATTGATTGACGAAATTAAGGTTTTATTCATTGCTGGTCATGAAACAACAGCGAACGCTTTAACTTTTACACTTCATTTTTTGGGAAGATACCCCGAAATCCAACAAAAGATTTTTGATGAAATCACGGAGATAGAATCTCATACTGATAATGTTATTGAACAGCTTCAGAAAATGACTTATACCAATGCAGTTTTAAATGAATCAATGCGTTTGTATCCTCCTGCTTGGATTACAGATAGAGAAAATGTTGACGATGATTCTTTGACTGAATTTAAAATCAAAAAAAGCACATTAATTGGAATATCATTTTATGAATTACATCGCAATCCAAAGTATTGGGATAATCCAGATCAATTCATTCCAGAACGATTTTTAGGCGAACAAAAGAAAAAGTCAATGCAGTACTTTTATCCTTTTGGCGCTGGTCCAAGAATGTGCATAGGAACTGGTTTTGCTATTTATGAAATGTGTTTAGCAATTTCGCAAATTGTAAAAAAGTACGAGATTAAAACTAAAAACGAAACAGTTAATTTTAATCCTTTAGTGACTTTAAAGCCTGTTAACATTGAAGTTTCATTTTCAAAAAGATGAGTATTAATTCGAAAGAAACATATTCAAAGTTTATAAAAGAAGAAGCCAAAAAGCTTGGATTTCTTTCTTGTGGCATATCTAAAGCGGGGTTTTTGGAAAAAGAAGCTCCTCGACTTGAAAATTGGCTGAAGAACAATCGCAATGGTCAGATGGCTTATATGGAAAACCATTTTGATAAACGTCTTGACCCCACTTTATTGGTTGATGATGGTAAGAGCGTTGTTTCACTTTTACTGAATTATTATCCAGATTCTACACAAAACGAAGAAAGTTTTAAGATTTCTAAATATGCTTACGGACAAGATTATCATTTTGTAATTAAAGACAAATTAAAAGAATTTCTCCATTCGATTCAGGAAAATATTGGAGAAGTTTCAGGACGTGCTTTTGTTGATTCAGCACCTGTTTTAGATAAGGCTTGGGCTGCTAAAAGCGGCTTGGGTTGGATTGGAAAAAACAGTAATCTTATTACCCAAAGAGTCGGTTCTTTTTACTTTATTGCCGAACTAATTATTGATTTAGACTTAGAATACGATCATGCAGTTACAGATCATTGTGGATCTTGCACAGCTTGTATTGACGCTTGTCCTACTCAAGCAATTGTTGCTCCGTATATTGTTGACGGAAGTAAATGCATATCGTATTATACTATAGAATTAAAAGAAAATCTTCCTGCAGAAATGAAAGGGAAGTTCGATGAATGGATGTTTGGTTGTGATACCTGCCAAGACGTTTGCCCGTGGAATCGATTTTCTAAACCTCATTCAGAACCGCTATTTAACCCTAATCCAGATTTACTTTCTTTTACCAAAAAAGACTGGATGGAAATTACTGAAGAAACTTTTAAACAGGTTTTTAAAAACTCCCCTATCAAAAGAACCAAATTTGATGGACTAAAACGAAATATCAAGTTTTTACAATAGGGATTTTTGTTTAATGTTTATTGTTTGTTATTTATAGTCTTGATAATGAATGTTTTATTGTTTTAAGATTCCCTTTTTGCTGTTTTTTATTTCTTACGTTAAATTACTTATTTGTCAATAAATTCTGTAGGAATTTGAAAATATTCTAAATTTTTAAGAAAATTCTGCTATTTCATTGTCGTATTTTTATATTTTTTTGATTTTCAAGCTATGAACAGTTGTTAAAAACTGTTGTTTGACGATTTTATCTGCATTTTGTCGGAATAATGAGGATTGATTTCATTCCTCGATATACTTTCGCGCTTTCCAAATCTACTTAATTTAAAACCGGTAAGACTTTTATAGTCTTTAATTTACTATATGACAATGGTCTACATGATATCTTTTTTATATGTATGTCTTAAAAAAGCTGTTCTAAGCTTTTTTAAATCCATTTTCTATTTTTTCACGTATCTCATCAATATGCTAAAAAGGTTCATCCATTTTTTGGCATCCGAAATTTCTGTTCCACAAACCCAAGTTGTCTATGCGTAACTCTACTTTTTGTAAGTCTGGATTTTCTAGGCTAATCTTTTTTATTGCTTTTTTATTATTAACCGCACAAAATGTTTCGGCTCAATTCTATACCAAACATTTTATTGCGCCAGCTCCATGGCAGTATTTTAATGATGCTAATGAAATTGTTATAGCAACAAATTCTACAACTACTGTAAAGATTAGTGTATCAAAAAGTAATGGGACACTAGTTACCAACCTGACAGCAGTTAAAGGAACACCAGCTGTATACAGATTTGTTGGTACGCCTAGTACAACAAAAGCATATGCTTTTGATACTATTTTAAACGGCGCAGGATTAATTGTAGCAGCTGATGCGCCAGTATCTATTAATTTAAGAAACGTTGCTTCTGATGATTTGTCAGGCACTAATGTAGATAAGGATATTAAAGGAAATGCTGCATTAACTAGTTTTGGAGACGCAGGACTTGGAGTAAGATTTAGGATTGGATATTATAGGGATGGATCTTTAGGAAATTTTAATAGTTACGGCGATCAGCGTCCTATTTATAGTATTATGGCTACTGTTAATAATACAACAATAAAAATTAAGAATGCTGTTATAGCCACTTTAAATGCAGGACAGAGTTATTTATTTAAAGCACCAATAGGAACATTGGTTGAGTCTTCAAATCCAATTGTGATGAATACATGTGCGGCTATTGATACTCCTGGTGGTTGTGGAGATAGTGCCTATAATCAAATTCCTCCTGAAGCAGTTTTAGGAACTGAATATTTTATCGAAAGAGGTACAGGAAACGATATTGCAGAACAGACTACTGTAGTGGCTACAAAAGATGATACGAACCTTACTGTACAAAGTTTTACAACTGCGGGAGTTTTAGTTCCTAGTTTAACTAAAACAGTAAATTTAGAAAAAGCTGGTGATTTTTTCACTTTTGTAAATGGGGTTTCGGCTACAGATTTTACAACATCTCGAATTTCTACGGATAAAAGAGTTGCGGTCTTTTCTGGCACCGCACAAAAATGCGAGGTAGATATTTCGAGTATTGCACCGGTATCAGAATGTGGTGGTTCTAAGTTTGTTGAAACATCTAAATTTAAGGCCTATAAGTTTGGAACCTTAGACTATTTTGGATATATCCTTTTAAGAAGTAAAGATGAGGCTGTAACTATAAATGGTGTTAAAACTACTAATATTTCTGGGATTGCACCTCGTTATCAAATCGGTTCAACGGGGTGGTATATTATAAATTTTAATAGTGTACAAATAGGTAGCCCAGAATTTCTTACCATTGAAAGTGAATCCAAATTAACCGTTTCAATAGTTCAACAATCCGGAGGATTTTCCATGGCGGGTTTTTTCTCAACTTTTGCTGCTCAGCCAGAGGATCCTACTTTAACATATATTGAAGGTGGGGGATGTGTAAATAATTCTGCCAAATTAACAACACAATCAGGCTATGAGCCTTATCAATGGTATTATAATGGAACAGCAATTAGCGGAGCTAATTCTGCTATTTATACTGCAACAAAAACAGGAAATTACTCGGTATCTTCTACCTTAGTATGTGGAGCTCAAACTCCATCTAAAACAGTTGCGGTAACTTTATGTACTGATTTAGGAATTACTAAAACTGTTGATAATGCTACACCTTGTATCGGGTCTAATGTAGAATTTACGGTTAAGGTTAGTAATTTAGGTGGGAATAATGTATCTGGAATTTCAGTAACTGATTTGCTTCCTTCTGGTTATACGTATGTAAATTCGGCACCCTCTGTTGGCGTGTATGATGCAACAACAGGAATTTGGACTATTGGTG
This sequence comes from Flavobacterium sp. UBA4854, assembly GCF_002399805.1. NCBI lineage: Bacteria > Pseudomonadati > Bacteroidota > Flavobacteriia > Flavobacteriales > Flavobacteriaceae > Flavobacterium > Flavobacterium sp. UBA4854. The sequence continues at coordinate 2,140 of NZ_DHEI01000148.1, read as the reverse complement.
ATGTGGAGGCACAATCTTCGATGACATTAAAAATTGTTGCGACAGTAAATGCATCTGGAAATTATACAAACACAGCATCATTACCAAATGGAGTAGACACCAATACAGCAAACAATTCTGCGAGTGCGGCAGTAAATCCAAAATCTGCAAATCTTGTTGTCACAAATCCAGCTTCAGTTTGTGCGCCTTCAACTGTAAATTTGACGGCTTCTTCTGTAACTGCAGGAAGCTCTTCAAACCTAACACTTTCTTATTGGACAAACTCAGGTGCAACAACAGCATTATCTTCACCGAATGCTGTTACTGCTTCAGGAACTTATTACATAAAAGCAGTTTCTGCTGATGGATGTACATTTGTAAAGTCAGTTGTGGTAACAATTAATCCGCAACCATTAACTCCAAAAATTAATGGAAACGCGACATTATGTGTAACTTCAGCTTCTACAGTTTTAAAGGCAGATAATACTGCCGCTTCATATAATGGAACCTCTTATTTATGGTCAACTGGTGCTACTACACAAAGTATAACGGTTACAACTGATGGAACATATACTCTTCAAATAGTAAATAGTTCAGGTTGCGTTAGTAATAGCTCAGCCCCTGTTACAGTTAATTTTTCACCAGCACCTACAGCTTCTGATCAAACATTCTGTTCTTCAGAGAATAAAACTGTCGGAGATTTGATCGTAACAGGAAATAATATAAAATGGTATAGTAGTAATAGCAGTAATACTGTATTAGCATCAAATCTAACATTGACTAATAACACAGATTATTATGCCAGTCAAACTTTGAATGGCTGTGAAAGCTCAAGAACTAGAGTTCGTGTAACTGTAAATTCTAAATCCTCGGCTCCAATTGCTGTTGCGTCACAATCATTTTGTGCTGAAGATAATAGTACAGTTAATAATTTACAAGCGACAGGTACAAGTTTAAAATGGTATAATGTATCTTCAGGAGGTACTGCGCTTTTATTATCGCAACCTCTAACTAATGGAGATTATTATGTAAGCCAGACAGCAAATAGTTGTGGAGAAAGTGCAAGAACAAAGGTTACTGTTACGATAAATACAAGACCATCTGCGCCAACGGTTTCTTCTCAGGCATTTTGTGCAAATGATAATAAAAAAGTAAGCGATTTAACGCCTTCAGGAGCTGCTTATAAATGGTATAGTGCTGCTACAGGAGGTAGTTTATATTCAGGAACTGAAACTTTATCATCAGGGAATTATTATGTAAGTCAAACAAATGACTGTGGAGAGAGCACAAGAACTACAGTCTCCGTAACAGTAAATAATACCCCTGCCCCTGCAGCTTCTGCTCAAACTTTTTGTTCTGGAGAATTGAAAAAAGTAAACAATTTACTTCCATCAGGAACAGCATATAAATGGTATAGTGCAAATACAGGCGGGACTTTGTATACAGGAAGTGAAACACTTACAACAGGAACTTATTATGTTAGCCAGACAACAAATGGATGTGAAAGTTTAAGAACAGCTGTAAATGTAACTGTAAATCAAACTCCAGTAGTACCTTCAGCATCAACACAAACTTTCTGTTCATCAGAAAATAAAAAAGTAAAAGATTTAGTTGCAACAGGATCTAACTTAAAATGGTATGATTCAAGTGCAGGAGGTACACAATATTCAGGAGACGAAACTTTAATTTCAGGTAATTATTATGTAAGTCAAACTATTAATAGTTGTGAAAGTACAAGGCTTTTAGTGTCTGTCACTGTAAATCCTACACCGACAGCACCTTCAATTTCAGCAGATGGAGCAACAACTTTCTGCCAAGGAGGTAGTGTAACTTTGACTTCTACAGGAGGAAGCAGTTATTTATGGTCAACAGGAGCAACAACACAATCAATTATTGTATCAGCTTCAGGAAATTATAGTGTTAAAGCATCTAATGCTTCAGGATGTTATAGTGCATTTTCAACAGCAACAACTGTTACGGTAAATGCTATATCATCAGCACCGACAGCTTCAGCGCAGATTTTCTGCTCTTCAGACAATAAAAAAGTAAGCGATCTGTCTCCGTCAGGAGCATCATACAAATGGTACAGCGCCAATACAGGCGGGACTCTGTACGCGGGAACTGAAACTCTTGCGACAGGAACGTATTATGTAAGCCAGAC
>NZ_DHEI01000109.1:56526-57068 GCF_002399805.1 Flavobacterium sp. UBA4854 | reverse complement strand
TTACTAACCAACTTAACTATACTATTTATGAAAACAACAGAAGACAGAATTCAGGAATTGATTAACGATTGGATTACGAACCCGAGATGGAAAGGAGTGGAGCGTCCTTATACTGCGAGTGAAGTAGTAACGCTTCAGGGATCGTACAAAATTGAGCATTCTATTGCGAAAATGGGAGCGGAGAAATTATGGAGAAAGTTAAAAAGTCAGGATTATGTAGCGGGTTTGGGAGCTTTAACAGGAAATCAAGCGATTCAGGAAGTGGATGCTGGTTTAGAAGCAATTTATTTAAGCGGATGGCAAGTTGCTGCTGATGCAAATCTGGCGGGAGAAATGTATCCAGACCAATCGCTTTATCCGGTAAACAGTGTTCCCATGGTGGTAAAAAAGATCAACAATGCTTTGTTGCGTGCCGATCAGATTCAGACTGTAAATAATATTGAAGATAGAAAAGATTATTTGGTTCCGATTGTAGCCGACGCCGAAGCAGGTTTTGGTGGAAACCTAAATGCTTTCGAATTAATGAAATCGATGATTGAAGC
>NZ_DHEI01000109.1:50654-56365 GCF_002399805.1 Flavobacterium sp. UBA4854 | reverse complement strand
GGACATTTGGGCGGAAAAGTTTTGGTTCCAACGCAAGAAGCAATAAATAAATTAATTGCGGCACGATTGGCTTCAGATGTTATGGGCGTTTCAACTTTAATTGTTGCCAGAACAGATGCCGATGCAGCTAATTTATTAACAAGCGATGCCGATCCTAGAGACAGAAAATTTCTAACAGGAGAAAAAACGGCTGAAGGTTTTTTCTACGTAAAAAACGGAATAGATCAGGGAATTGCAAGAGGGTTAAGCTACGCGCCTTATGCCGATTTGATTTGGATGGAAACTAGTAATCCGGATTTAGATTATGCGAGAAAATTTGCAAAAGCAATGAAAAAAGAATTTCCAGATAAAATGCTGGCGTATAATTGTTCTCCTTCTTTCAATTGGGCAGCAAAATTATCAGTTGCTGAAATGGAAACATTTAGAGAAGATTTAGCAGCAATGGGATATAGTTTTCAATTCATTACTTTGGCGGGATTCCATGCTTTAAATACCAGTATGTTTGAATTGTCGAGAGCTTACAAAGAGCGAGGAATGGCAGGATATTCTGAATTGCAGGAACGCGAATTCGCTTTACAGAAAAGCGGATTCAGAGCGGTGAAACATCAAGCTTTTGTAGGAACTTCTTATTTCGATGCGGTTCAAAATACGGTGATGTTAGGAAAATCAGCAATAACAGCAATGGAACATTCTACAGAGGTTGAGCAATTTTAATTCGCTATACACGGTTCATTTTTGAGCCGTGTTTTTTTTAGCCACAGATTTCACAGATTGGAAGGATTAAAAAAATGTCGCCACGAATTACACAAATTTTCACGAATTAGATTGAAATAAAATTCGTGAAAATTTGTGTAATTCGTGGCGAAAAAAAATCTTTTTAATCTGTGGCAAAAAATTATTTCTTCAAAAGGCGAGCTTTCATTTTGCTGAAGAATTCTGGTGTTACACCAATGAAAGAAGCGATTTGTTTTTGAGGAACTTTGTGAACTAATGTTCCGTATTTTTTTGTGAATTTTTCAAAGCGTTCTTCCGCAGGTAAACTCAAATTATCCATTAATCTTTGCTGATTTGCAACCAATGAATTTTCGATTAAAATTCTAAAAAATCGCTCCAGTTTTGGAATTTCAAGATACAATTGTTCTTGATTTTCTTTAGATAAAGAAACAACTTCAGCTTCTTCTAAAACTTCTATGAAAAGCTGCCCTGGTTTCTGCGAAAAATAACTGTACATGTCGCTCATCCACCAACCTTCACAGGCAAATGATAGAACGTGTTCTACAATATTATCATTGATATTGAAACTTCGTAAAATTCCGGAATTTACAAAATAAGAATGTTTGCAGACTTCGCCGGCATTTAGTAAAAGCGTTTTGGCTTTGTAATTGTTGGTTTCCAGTTTAGATAAAAAAAGCGCCTGTTCTTCTGGTGTCAGAGAAACGTGTTTGGCAATATTTTCGAGAATTAATGCCATTATTTTTTATCGTCGATTAAGGTAAATGAAGTTGCTTTGAATCTGTTTCCTTTAATTTCTCCTGTAACCAAAGCTTTGCTTATTGCATTGCAGAAACCTTTTTCTGAGTGTGCGTCACCGTGATCGTGAATTGTAGTTCCGTCCACGAAATAGCTTTTTCCGTCGATGCGAACTGCTAAATCACAGCTTTTGCCTTTCATTCCGAATTGACATTCTCCACATGAAGCTTCAACAATTGTTGGTTTATCAAATTTCTTTTTGTCTTGTGCCTGCACTGCGATTCCAATAAAAAGGAAAGTAGCCAATAATATATTTTTCATAGTTAAGAATTTACAGTTATTAATTTCGCTGTTTCTTTTGCGCGTTCAGTTATTTCTTTAATTGGAGTTGAAAGAGAATCATGACTTAAAACAACTCCCATTCTTCTGTAAGGTCTAGAAGTTGGTTTTCCGAAAATCCTAAAATCGGTTTTTGGTAAAGCGGCTACTTTTTCGATTCCAGTAAAAGTTGGATTCGTTGAATCTTCTGATGCTAAAATTACAGCGCTTGCTCCAGCTTTTTCTAAAGTAATTTCAAAAATTGGAAGGCTTAAAATGGCTCTTAAATGCAATTCAAATTCGTTGAAATTTTGAGTTCCTGCTAAAGTTACCATTCCCGTATCATGCGGACGCGGAGAAAGTTCAGAGAAATAAACGCCCTCATTCGTTAGAAAAAATTCAACACCAAAAAGACCGGCACCGCCCAGTGCTTCGGTAATTTTTTCGGCCATATCCTGAGCTTCGTATAAGTCTTTTTCTGAAACTAAAGCAGGTTGCCAGCTTTCCTGATAATCACCACGTTCTTGTCTGTGGCCAATTGGAGCGCAGAATAATGTCGGATTGTTATTTTGAGTAATCGTTAAAAGCGTAATTTCTGAATGGAAATCGACAAAAGCTTCTACAATAACTTCGATAACATCGCCACGTGAACCTGCAACGGCATATTGCCACGCTTTTTCAATATCGCTTTCTGTTTTAATTGTCGATTGTCCTTTTCCTGAAGATGACATTAAAGGTTTTACCACGCATGGAATTCCAACTTCCTGAACGGCTTTTTGCAGTTCTTCTGCTGAAGTTGCGTATTGGTATTTTGCTGTTCTTAGTCCGAGTTCTTTTGCTGCTAAATCACGAATGGCTTTACGATTCATAGTAAAGTTTGCCGCTTTCGCTGAAGGAACAACAGTGATTCCTTGTTTTTCGTAATCGTAAAAACGTTCGGTGCGAATGGCTTCTATTTCGGGAACTATAAAATCGGGTTGGTGTTTGGCTACGATTCGGTCAAGAGCTTCGCCGTCGAGCATGTTGATGACCTCAAAACCGTGAGCAACCTGCATGGCTGGTGCGTTTTCGTAACTGTCAACTGCGATTATGGTTTGTCCGATTCGTTGTGCGGCAATGACAAATTCTTTGCCTAATTCGCCTGAACCTAGGAGTAGTATTTTCATTTTGGAGTAGTGTATTGTTTGAGTAGTAAAAGTAGGGAAAAAGGTTTTTTTAACCGCAAAGTTCGCATAGAATTACGCAAAGAGCGCTAAGTTTTTGTTTTTAAGTTAAAAAAGAACGCAAAGAATTTCTCACGCAGATTTTGGGGATTCAGCAGATTTAATTTAATAATCAACTTATGTTTTAGAAAAAGTAAGCATACAGTTTGTCATTTCGAGGAACGAGAAATCACACTTGGAATTCGACAAAGATTGGCGATTTTGATTGGGGAGTTTCTAATGTGATTTCTCGTTCCTCGAAATGACAAGATTCTGGGAATTATAAACGTAAAAGTTCTTCTGAAACCGTTCGCGTGAGGGATAGTAGTGGAAAGCCCGCAGCCGTGAGGAACGAACAGGCGAGGACTTGGAACGTATAGCCCGACCCGGAGGGACACGCCTAAATTAATATCTTTTTATTGATGAATAACTGCTGTAAATGTTTGTAGAAAATTCACGTTAAATTAATTCAGGAATTTGGATGTAAGCATTAGTATATTTCTATATTTGCTCGCAAAACAAATAATAATCATAAGATGAAAATAAAATTTATTTTAATAATGAGTGCATTATGCATTACGTCGTTTGTACGTTCACAATCAGCTGGTCTTACATTTAATTTTGGAATGGGAGAACAAAAGGCTAATGCTGTAGTTTTTAAAAAGGATAAACAAAAGATTGATGGAATAGTTAATTTTCCTGGGTTTGCAGATAAGAAAGTGAAAATAAAAGTTGGTGAGGAGAATGAAAAGTACGCAAGCAGTGATATAGATTCAATTCAGATTTTAGACGACAACAAAAAATTGTCTTATACTTTTATAAGAACGAAAACAAAGGTGTACAAAAAGAAGGGAACTGAATTTAAGGTTATTGATGAAAACTGGATTTGTAAAATTATTACAGGTAAAGCTTCTCTATATTTAGGTGGTGAAGAATACGGAATAAAAGAAGTGAAGGTTGAAGATGAAAAAACAAAAGAAAAGCTTAAACTAAAGAAAATGCAGGTGGTGTCTAAAGAAATAAATCATTACTTAAAAAGAGGTAATGAAGATTATCCTGTGTTGGTATCGGTGAGTTCAAATGCTCTTTCTGCTGGTTATAATGCTTTTTTTAAGGAGTATGGAGTTTATTATTTTAGTGATAATCCTGAAATTGCTAAAAAAATTGAAGAAAAGGAATATAAATATGATGACATTGAGAAGGTTGTAAATTTGTACAATGTAAAAAAGGAAAAAATAGCGGAATCAAAATCAACGCTAAAGGCTACAAAAATAAAGATTACACCACCTGAACCAAAAACAAAAATTGCAAAGAAGAAATAATAAAAAAGCGATACTTGATTAAAGTATCGCTTTTTTTATGTTAGTGAAAATGATCTTCTTCAATTTCAAATTCAGCATCTTTTTCCCAGATTTCCATTTCGCAAGGTTTGCAGTTGAATTTTAGTTTGTATTCAAGTTCGCCTTGTTTCAGTACTAATGGTTCTTTTACCTTAACACCAACAATATCTTTTTGGTGTATAGGGCATTTTTTTAATTCGTATTTGATGCAATATTTTGTTGTCATTACACGAGATTTTCCTGGATCCCATTGTAATTCGAATGCTTTTTCGATTTCAGTTACACCGTGGCGTTCGTAGAATTTACGTGCTGTTTTGTTTGAAACGTTGTACATGAAATCCAATTTAGTTTCAGGATATGGATGTGACGTTTTTACTAATTGGTGTTCTTCACGAACGTAATTTGCCAAACGAATTTCTGATAATTGTTCGAAAACATTTCTTCTCATTTCGTTGATTTTTGAAATAGGAAGGAACCAGTTTTGTGAAAACATAATGTTAATTTCGTCAGCATTGTAAGGTGTGAAACCTGTTTTTGCCAATTGAACTTTTATGTTCTCTTCGATTGATTCGCCAGTTTTCGTTTGTTCTTTCGGATGCTCTAATTTTACTGTACTTACGTTTCCGTCTTCATCTGTTGCGATTAATTCAAAACCGTTTTCGTTTTCGGTAAGCAATAAAGTAGTTCCGATTTTACGGATGGCACTGTCTTCTCTCTCCACAATTTTGATGAAAGCAGCGTCGTTATTTCTATAGATGAAAGTTCCGTCTTTGATTTCCTTTAAAACGTTTGGATAAACTTTTCCGTTCTCGGCTTTGTTTACGTAGATTCCGTCGGCTTCGTTATTTTCGTTGATGAAACAAAGTCCGTCACCGTTGTTTAGTAATTCGCCGTTTTCGATTTCGTAAGCATCTCCAATTGTTCGAATCAATTTACCAATATATTGTCCTTTTGATTTTGGACTTTCCCAAGAACCAATTGAGCTGTGTCTTTCGTTTACGAAATAATCGGTATAACCACGGTTAAAAGTCCTGCTTAAAGTTGAATCAAAAGTGTAGGTACATTTTCCAGAAGAAGCTTTGATGTATTTATCGCTTCCTTCTAAATAACTGTCTAATTTTTGACGTAAATAAGAAACGTTGTTTTTAACGTAAGCTACATCTTTAAGACGTCCTTCGATTTTGAAAGAAACAATTCCCGCTTCGATCAAATTTGGAATTTGATCTGAAACGTCTAAATCTTTAATAGAAAGCAAGTGACTGTTTCTGATTAAAGTATCTCCGTTTCCGTCGATTAAGTTATAAGGTAAACGGCAGTTTTGTGCGCAAGAACCACGGTTGGCGCTTCGTTCTCCGTTTGCCACACTCATATAGCAGTTTCC
>NZ_DHEI01000109.1:31083-50484 GCF_002399805.1 Flavobacterium sp. UBA4854 | reverse complement strand
TATATTGTTTTAATTTGATGCAGGTTTAATTCACGTGCTAAAACCACGCGCTTAATTCCAGCATCTTTTAAGAATTTAATTTTATCTGCGTCACGATTATTAGCTTGTGTACTGGCGTGAAGTACGATAGGAGGCAAGTCCATTTCCATAATCGCCATATCTTGAATGATCAATGCATCGACACCAATGTCGTACAATTCCCAAATCATTGCACGACAAGTTTCTAATTCGTTGTCGTATAAAATGGTATTCATTACTACAAAAACCTGGGCATTAAATAAATGTGCATATTTTACTAAAGCAGCAACATCTTCAATAGAGTTGTTGGCATTAGAACGTGCACCAAATTGAGGTGCGCCAATATATACAGCATCGGCACCGCTGTTAATAGCTGCCATTCCTCCAATTAAATCTCTAGCAGGAGCTAATATTTCGATTTTCTTCTTCATTTCTAAAACTTTAGACTTTTGTGGTATTCCCGAAAAAAAGTGTGCAAAGGTCTAATAAATTATTTGAGTTTGCTAGTGATGAAGCGATTTTTTTGAAATTGTTAACTTAATATGGAATGAGGATAAACGTGAGATTATTTTTTAATATACAATTTTAAGATTTTTGTATTAGGTATAATTTCTACTATTCCACCACGGATTCCCATAAAAATGTGATTTTTATTTTCAATTATTAGAGAATTAGGATAAAGACTTTCCCAAAAGCCATTAATTTCACTTTCAATTTTCCAATTATTTATAATTATAAAATTAGAAAAAGTAGCCATGTAAATTTTGTTGTTAAAAATTTGAAAAACTTGAGGCTCATCAGGTAGATTCATGATTTTTCTGAAGCTAAATTTCTCTTCTGCATAATTCAATTCATAAACTTCTCCATAATTTGTCGATAAGTGCGCTAATCCCTCTAAAAAGTAAATTTTACCATTTAGTTTAAAAATAGAAATAATATTTCCTTCTTTAATTGTGATTTCTTTTTCGTTTGTTTTATAAATTAATTTTCCTCCCCATTCACCATGATTAGACCCGATTAAGCTTCCATTGTTAAATTTAAGTTCAGAATTCATTATTCTTGGTGTTGGAAATATTTCAATTTCATTATTTCGGAGTCTAATTGATTGATCTTTAGAGTAATTTAGTTTTAGATGTTCTTTACTGTTTTCTTTTGGGATACTGATCTGTTTGTAGTTTTTAGGCAATTGAATATTAGATTGAGCTTGAGCATTGATACAAACAAATAGAATATATAGAATTGTTTTTTTCATTGAAATTATTTTTATACACAAAAAACTTAATATATTGGAGAAGTAGATCCAGTTTCAATAGCATCACACATTTTCATAAAAATAGTTTTGGTTAGAAATTGGTTACGACTAAAATAAGATTTATTCTTTAGTTTTAGCAAAAAACAAAAAAACTGCCCAGTTATTTAAACTAAGCAGTTTTTCTAAAATAAAAAACTTCAATGATATTAATTTGCTCTCATTTTAATTTGTGATAAAGTGTTCTGAATGCTGTTTAATTGTTTTGAAACAATGAAAACCTGACTGTGTTCAAGATGGTTTTCTTCTAAAGCCATTTTGTACTTTTCGATTGCAGCTTCTTCGCCAGTAATGCAAGCGTTGATGATTGCTTTAGTGTCGCCTCCTGTAAATGACGATTTTATGTCAATCCACGTGCGGTGTAAAGCGCCTAATGGTCCTCCGCCAGAAGTATCTGTAGATTTACCAAGTTTGTTGATTTCGTCTTGTAATTCTACAATAAATAAAGCTCTTTCGCGTGCGTAATCAAGAAAATCGGCTTTCATGGCTAGATTTTCTACGTGTTCGGCAGCGTTTGTATATCCTAGTTTTCCGTCTTCAAGAATTGAAATTAATCCATTTAAAGTTTTTACGGTTTCATCTGTGTTTACATCTGTATTTGTCATGACTAATAGTTTTTTAATTAATACATTACAAAGTTGATGATTTCTAAAGCGTTATGTTTTACAGGATTATAACTGCTGTTTTACAATATTGTGGAATGGAAATTTTGAAAGTGTTTTTTTTGCTCTCGCAGATTTGGCAGATTTTTTAGATTTTTTTCTTTTTGAAAATGAATTTTCTCGTTTACCGTTTTGCGTGAGGGATAGTAGTGGAAAGCCCACAGCCAGACGAAGGAAGTGCGAGGACTTGTAACGGATAGCCCGACCCGGAGGGACACGCCCAAAATACTGACATAAAAAAAACAGCTTAAAGTATAAAAGTGATGAAACTTTTGAACCTTAAGCCGTTTTTATAAAAACTTAGAATATTGTTATGCAGTCAAAGCTTCTTTGATTCTGCGTAATGCTTCTTTTAAGATATCGTTGCTTGTTGCGTAAGAGAAACGAATACAGTTTGGATTTCCGAAAGCGTCACCAGTTACAGTTGCAACGTTAGCTTCTGCTAAAAGATACATCGAAACGTCGTTTGCATCTTTAATTTCCTGTCCTTTTAATGTTTTTCCGAAGAAAGAAGAAACGTCTGGGAATACGTAGAATGCACCTTCTGGAACGTTGATTTTTACTCCTGGAATTTCTTTTAATAATCCAACCACTAAATCTCTACGACCGTGGAAAGCCTCAACCATGTGGTTTAATACGCTTGGATCAGCATCTACTGCAGTGATTGTAGCGCGTTGAGCCACAGAATTTGCACCAGAAGTTACTTGTCCTTGAATTTTTGTACACGCTTTTGCGATGAATTCTGGCGCTCCAATATATCCAATTCTGTATCCTGTCATTGCGAATGCTTTTGCAACTCCATTTACAGTGATTGTTTTTTCTAACATTCCTGGAATAGATCCGATGCTGCAGAAAGTTCCTGAGAAATTGATGTGCTCATAAATTTCGTCTGAAACTACATAGATATTTGGGTGTTTTTCTAAAACTTTTGCCAATGCTGTTAATTCTTCTCTGCTGTAAACAGATCCAGATGGATTACACGGAGAAGAGAACCACATCATTTTTGTTTTTGGTGTGATTGCAGCTTCTAATTGTTCTGGTGTCATTTTGAAATCTGTTTCTACAGAAGTCGGAACTTCAACCGGAACTCCGCCAGAAAGTTTTACAATTTCGAAATAAGAAACCCAGTAAGGTGCTGGTAAAATAACCTCGTCACCATCGTTTAACATTACTTGTGCAATATTGTATAAAGATTGTTTTGCTCCTGTAGAAACTACGATTTGAGTTGGTTTGTACTCTAAATCATTATCTCTTTTGAATTTTCTGCAAATTGCTTCTCTTAGTTCAAGATAACCTTCTACTGGAGAATATGTGCTATAATTTTCGTCTACTGCTTTTTTTACTGCTTCTTTAATGAAGTCTGGTGTATTGAAATCAGGCTCACCTAAACTTAAACTGATAATGTCTTTTCCTTGTGCTTTTAATTCACGTGCTAAAGCAGCCATTGCTAATGTTTGCGAAGTCGCTAAGTTGTTGATTCTGTCCGAAAGAATATGATTCATTATAAAATTTTTGAATGTCCTTAATTTGCTGCGCCTATTAAGGAAGGTTAATTATTAATAGATTTTTTTTTAGTTGCTAAACCGCTAATTCTGGTTTCATTCCCAAATCGCGTAGATGCTTAAAGTGAGCAATAACAGCACTTCGCATTGTTTTGTATTCGTAATATGGCAAATCACATTCTTTTGCTGTTTCTTTTACAATTTTTGCAATTTTACCGTAATGAATATGACTGATATTTGGAAAAATATGATGTTCTATTTGATGGTTTAATCCTCCAGTATACCAATTTACAATTGCATTTTTAGGCGCAAAATTAGTTGTTGTGTATAATTGGTGAACTGCCCAAGTATTATCCATCTCTCCTAATTCATTAGGAGTTGGATTTGTAGTATGATCCACAACGTGTGCCAATTGAAATACTACGCTCAGGATTAATCCTGCGGTATAATGCATTGCGAAAAATCCAAGAAGCACTTTCCACCATGTAATTCCGATTAAGATTGGTAAAACAATCCATATTGAAACATAAATCATTTTGGTGATGATTAAAGTAGTCCAAAGAATCTTCGGGCTTTTTGGCTCGCCATAAGATAATTTTCTTTTTAAGTAGTTTCTCATTTGCTTAAAATCGGTAGTTAATGCCCAATTAAATGTCAATAAACCGTATAAGAAAACAGAGTAATAATGTTGAAAACGATGAAAACGATGCCATTCTGCATGTTCTGTAAAACGAATAATCCTTCCTGCATCTAGATCCTCATCGTGACCAGGGATATTAGTATAAGTATGATGAAGTACATTGTGTTGCACTTGCCAGTTATAAACATTTCCGGCCAAAACATAAATTGTTCCGCCCATAAATTTATTAATCCAGCTTTTTGTAGAATAAGAACCATGATTACCATCGTGCATGACATTCATTCCAACACCAGCCATTCCAATACCCATTACGATTGATAAAAGCAACATTACCCAAAAAGGCATGTTAAGCGTAAGGATTAAAAAGTACGGGGTTAAAAAAACAGCAAATAGAATAACAGCTTTTAAATGTAACTGCCAGTTTCCGGTTTTTTTTATATTATTTTCTTTAAAGTAATTGTTAACGCGAGAGTTAAGCGTTCTAAAGAACTTTAAATTGTCTTGCCGTGCAAAAGTTGGAGCAGTGTTATTCATAATTGTTTTAAATAGATTTCAAAGGTAATTATTATAAATTCTCAATTTGCAAAATTGAGTTAAATATTTCAATCGTAAAGTAGTACTTTTGTTAAAAATTTAGAGCAATGGATGAGATATTGAAATATTTTCCAAATTTGACCGATCTTCAAATCGAACAATTTCAAAAATTAGACTTTTTATACCACGATTGGAATGAAAAAATCAATGTTATTTCTCGTAAAGACATCGATTCATTATATACAAAACACATTTTACATTCCTTAGGAATTGCTAAAATCATGAAATTTGAACCTGGAGCTACTGTTCTGGACGTTGGAACAGGAGGTGGTTTTCCTGGAATTCCGTTAGCGATTCTTTTTCCTGAAACGCGTTTTTATTTGATTGATGTTATCGCAAAAAAAATAAAAGTGGTTCAAGGCGTTGTAGATGCATTAGAATTGAAGAACGTAAAAGCAGAACAAAAACGTGCTGAATTGGTAAAAGGCGATTTCGATTTTATCGTTAGTCGAGCTGTGACCAATATGCCCGATTTTGTTTCATGGATAAAAGATAAAATTAAAAAACAGAACAAGCATATTTTAAAAAATGGAATCCTGTATCTAAAAGGTGGTGACTTAACAGAAGAACTAAAAGATTTTCCAAACGCTACTTTATATGATTTGGCAGCAATATTTGAGGATGAATTTTTTGAAACTAAAAAAGTGGTGCATCTTCCTTTAAAATTTAAGCCTTAAATAAAAAGAACCCGATTAATATTTTTTAATCGGGTTCTTTTTCAATTTAAAATTAGGAAGCTTTCTTTGAAAAATTAAGAAAGGTATTTGCCTTTGGATCTAAATTGTCAATAAAATTGTGAATTGCATTTTCTGATGCTTCAACACTATATTGAAATTCCGGGTCAAAGAAAAATTCTCTCGAAATTAAAGGTTCATGTGAAGAATCATAAATAGCTTCATCACTTTCGTCCAATTTATCATTTTTATATGGATTATGATGAGAATGAGACAACTTGATAATAGTTTGCTCAAACCAATTGTCAAAATTTTTCCTTTTTGGAGTAATATGACGTGCAAGCAATGTCAATCCTACAATATCATTTTGTAAAAAGTAAGAGCCTTTTCTGTATCTGGCATCAATTATTCTGACATTCATTAATGCGATCCAAAGCGCTCCATCGACAGAGCCATTAGCAGGAATTTCAAAATCAGTATCAAACAATAAAGGATTTGTCTGTTCGCGATTATTAATAGAGCACCAAAGAGCTTCGATACGTTTTTGCGTATCATGTGTAGCTTGACTATAACCAGTAAAACGCCAATAAATCCACTCCAATAAAGCGGCAGTTAGTCCCATAGAACCTTTATGATTAATCTGCATTAAAGTGTTTTCAAGTTCTTCATTTCCTTCGACGCAATCTAAAAGTTTATTTATTTTCTTTTTTGTCCATTTATAATTAATTGGGTGGCCTATACTTTTTGATTCCATAATAACTTTTGGAACATTGTTTAAATTTCTCATGCTTATATAGTTTGTTTTATAATATCTTTTAATGTTGTTTAATGTTGTTTAATGTTGAAACAAATTTATGAGGATAAGTTTTTTTTGAACGGAACAAGAAGCTTTAAAAGTATCAAAATAAGGTATTTATGTTTTTAAAGTGTTGATTTTTAATTAAATAAGAAAAATATTACAAATAAGATTTACTGAAAAAAAACTTGAAAAATCATCACTTATCATAATCGCCATTTTGTAGAATTTTTTTTGTTACAAAAGCAAAAGCGGGAATTTCATTTGAAATTCCCGCTTTTTATATTATAAACTCTAAAAATAGATTATCCTAAGAAAGGGTATCTGTAATCTTCTGGAGTTACAAAAGTTTCTTTGATAGTTCTTGGAGAAGCCCAACGCAATAAGTTCAATGCAGAACCTGCTTTGTCGTTAGTTCCAGAAGCTCTTGCTCCACCAAATGGTTGCATTCCTACAACAGCTCCAGTTGGTTTGTCGTTAATGTAGAAGTTACCTGCAGCGTTTTGTAATTTAGTAGTAGCTACTTCAATAGCGTAACGATCTTGGCTGAAAACAGCTCCAGTTAAAGCATACTCAGAAGTAGTATCAACTAATTCTAAAGTCTCTTCCCATTTAGCATCTTCGTAAACATATATAGTGATAACTGGTCCAAATAACTCAGTTTCCATTGTAGTATATTTTGGGTTTGTTGTTACAATAACCGTTGGCTCAATGAAGTATCCAACAGATTTATCGTAATTACCACCAACGATAATTTCAGCGTCAGCATCTTTTTTAGCTTGGTCAATATAGCTAGCTAATTTATCAAAAGAACCTTCGTGAATAACTGCTGTAATGAAGTTTCCGAAATCTTCTGGAGATCCCATTTTCATAGATTTTACATCAGCTATTAATTGCTCTTTTACAGCTGGCCATAAACTTTGTGGAATATAAGCTCTAGAAGCTGCAGAACATTTTTGTCCTTGGAATTCAAATGCTCCACGAGTAATTCCTGTAGCTACTTGTTTTACGTTTGCACTTGGGTGAGCAATGATAAAATCTTTACCTCCAGTTTCACCA
Source organism: Flavobacterium sp. UBA4854 (assembly GCF_002399805.1). Taxonomy (NCBI): domain Bacteria; kingdom Pseudomonadati; phylum Bacteroidota; class Flavobacteriia; order Flavobacteriales; family Flavobacteriaceae; genus Flavobacterium; species Flavobacterium sp. UBA4854. Next base: position 43,230 of record NZ_DHEI01000109.1, on the reverse strand, counting down.
ACGATTCTTGGATACGTTTTGTAATTGTTAATGTTTGCACCAATTTTAGCCCAAATATCTTTAAATACGTGAGTTGATCCTGTAAAGTGAACACCAGCAAAATCACGACTAGCCAAAACAGTATCTGTAATCATTAAAGCATCTCCGAAAACTACGTTGATAACGCCGTCTGGAACTCCAGCTTCTTTGAAAACATCAACGATAACTTTTGCTGAAAATACTTGGCTATCACTTGGTTTCCAAACTACAACGTTACCCATCATAGCTGCACTTGCAGGAAGGTTTGCAGCGATAGCAGTAAAGTTGAATGGAGTAATTGCGTAAACAAAACCTTCTAAAGGTCTGTATTCTAAACGATTCCAAACAGTAGAGTCTGATTTTGGTTGATCATTGTAGATTTGAGTCATGAACTCAACATTGTAACGTAAGAAGTCGATTAACTCGCAAGAAGAATCGATTTCTGCTTGGTGAATATTTTTAGACTGACCAATCATTGTAGCGGCGTTAATGCGAGCTCTGTATGGTCCAGCGATAAGTTCAGCAGCTTTTAAGAAAATAGCAGCACGTTGTTCCCATGCCATGTTTGCCCATTTTTTTCTTGCTTCAAGTGAATTTGCAATTGCTTTTTCAATATGTTGTTTTTCAGCTAAATGGTATTTTCCAACAACATGTTTGTGGTCGTGTGGAGCTGTAATGTTTCTTGTGTTTCCAGTTCTAATTTCTTCGCTTCCAATATATAAAGGAACGTCAATTTGAGAATTCCACATTGTGGTATAAGCAGCCTGAACAGCAGCTTTTTCTGGTGAGTTTGGTGCGTAGCTTTTTACAGGCTCGTTTACCGCTTTTGGTACATGAAAAAATCCTTTAAGCATGTTATTTAAAATTTGTGAATTAGACAATTTAAAGTCAGACGATTTGTTTTGTTACGAATAATCTAACGCTGCACAAAAGTACAAAGGATAAATTAATAAATTGACAATTTTATGATTAAGATAACGATAAATGCTATAGATGTAAACTATATCTTAATTTAATGCAAAAGGAGCACACATTCTAAAAGTCGGAACAATTACTTTGAATGTTTTTGTTGTAGTAAAATTGATCATGTTAAAATGACCTTTCATTGCGCCGTAAGGAGACGATAATAAACAGCCAGAACTATAAGTATGGTTTTCACCAGGTTTCAAAACTGGTTTTTTACCAATTACACCTTCACCGTCTACCACTTCCAAATCATTTAAAGAATCAAAAATTTCCCAGTGGCGAGAAGTTAATTGTACAGAGTCTTTACTATGATTTTCGATGGTAACTACGTAGCTAAAAGCAAAATGAATCTTGTAGTTCTTGAAGTATGTACCTTCAAAACTAGTCAAAACAGATATTTTTATGCCTCGTGTAATTTGAGAAACCATACTAACGCCGTATATATGTGAGTGTTATAGTGGCAAAGCTACGAAAAAAAATCGTTTAACCTAAAACCTTAACATTGTTTTAATTGACTATATTGATAGAGTTTGCATTTCCTTTTCCAATTACACGCTGATAACGATCTGTTGCTTCTTTGTAATAAACCAAGATGGTGTACTCGTTTTCAGTCTGATAAAAGTTTCCGTCAATGGCATTTTCAAAATCAATAACCCCTTTTTTGTCTGCAACGGTATATTGAAAATTAGTAAAACCCTGCTTAATCATAATAGCTTTTTCAAAAACTGCTTTATCAGTATTGTAATCCATTTTGTATTCTGGAGAAAGGCTGTAATTATTGAACATTCCTGTAATATAAATATCTTTATTCATTCTAAAAGCAGGAGCAGAAAGCGTAAAATAAACCCACGCATAATCAGCTTCAATATCGTTGTTAGATCCATTAATGTTCTTTACTACAAAGTTTCCGTTTACATCTTCATAATTAGTATAAATCTGATTTCCTCTTGCGGCATTGGTGTATAAAAATGAATTATAGATATCATTGTTCGAGCCTATTTTAGCAACATTATTACTGGCTGCGCGAATGTCTTTATTTTCAAAATATAAAAACTCATTTCCTCCCCAAAATTGAGTTTCTTTGTCATATTTGTAAATAAGCTGATTGCCAATGGTGTATTGAGGAACAATGTTTTTTATCTCAGTTTGAAAGTTTCCATTTTGCAATAAAAGCACTTTTACATTCTGCAATGGAGTCTGAAAAGCAATATCATTTGATAAAATTGTAAATTCTAGATTCTGCTTGTAATCAATATTACTCAGATTACGGCTTCTTTTTACTTGAACGCCAACGGTACAATGATTTTCATATAAAATAAATTTTCTTGAGAAAACGAGTTCCCGATCTTCATTTAAAATCCGAAGCATATAATTTCCCGAAAGGCGTATTTGTTGTGTAAACTGATTGGGAAAAGTTAGCCTGTAATGAGTATATACTTGAAGTGTATTAAACGAATTAGAAAAGTCTGTAATTCTCTGATTATCCATGCCAACAACGTAGTCTGTTTTTGGAATAGCTGTTGGAATCCAATTGTAATCGCAATGAATGATTTCAAAATAATAATTGGCTTCATTGCCAAACAAATCATCAAATTGAAATGAAAATCCAGAACCCAATTCGAAAATTGGCGGAACATTACTTCCATTTTGAATAAAAGAAACCGTTTTAATATTATAAGGAGGATCAATTTCTTTTTCTTGAGCTTTCGCTAAAGTGAAAATAAAAAGGAAAATAAAGCTTGTATATAAAAATTTTGGCATCGTATTTTGTTGTAAGATTTGTAAATATAACAATTTTATACAACGAAAAAGATGCCAATCTATTGGGTTTAACAATTACGAGCCTAAAATGTATTCTAAGTTACCCTCGATTTCATCGTTAATGTAACTTTCTTCCAAAAGAGAATCTGATAATAGCTTTTTATTTTCTTGAAGTTTGATGATTTTTTCCTCAACTGTGTTTTTCGAAATAAATCGAACAACGTTAACTTTATTCATCTGTCCAATTCTATGCGCACGTCCAACGCCTTGTTTTTCTGCGAAAGGATTCCACCAAGGATCCAAGAATAAAACGTAAGAAGCTTTCGTAATATTTAAACCAACTCCACCTGCTTTTAATGAAATAAAGAACAATAACGGATTTTCTTTTTCTTGAAACATCTTCACCTGCTGTTCTCTTTTATCTGTTGGCGTTTCACCAGTGATTTCGCAGAATTCAATTTTGTTTTGCTTACACCAATCGGTATAAAAATTCAAATTGGTAACAAACGAACTAAAGATGATTACCTTTTGTTTTGCTTTTACCAAGTTTTCTAGATAATTAGTAACAGCAATAAATTTTCCAGAATCAATTTCAGAATCTGCATCAACCATTTTTGGGTGATTACTTAACTGACGCAATTTCATCAACGTATTAATAATGCTGATTTTATCAGGAGATCCATCCGTTTTAAGTAAGAAATTACGAGCTTTAGATTTTTCTTTTTCGTATAATTTTTCCTGTTCAGGATCCATGTCGCAGTAATAAATCTGCTCTGTTAATTCTGGTAAATCTTTTAAAACCTGTTCTTTTGTTCGTCTTAAAATATAAGGTTGAATGAGGTTTTTTAATTCTGATAAAACTTCTTCATTCTGTTTTTTCTCAATCGGATTTTTGAAATTTTCCATGAAGAAGGCATAAGTTCCCAAAATATCAGGATTGATAAACTGCATTTGTGACCATAAATCGTCAAGCGAATTTTCGATCGGTGTTCCACTTAAAGCAATTTTATGGCCCGTACTGATTTTATTTATAGCTTTAAAAATCTTAGAATTTTTGTTTTTGATGTATTGGCTTTCGTCCAAAATCAGATAACGGAAATCGTACTTTTCTAAAATTGAAATATCACGATGAATAATGCTGTAACTTGTAAAAATCAAGTCGGTCGAATTGATTCTGCTTGCTAAAGATTTTCTTTCGTTACCAACATATTGCATTTTCGAAAAGTGAGGCGTGAATTTTCCAGCTTCATTAAACCAGTTAAAAACCAAAGAAGAAGGAAGAACAATTAGAGCTTTTAATGGTTCTCTTTCTACAGTTGTTTCGTTCGAAAACAAATCAAAATTGGTGGTTTTGGTTGTAAAACCTAATTGCTCTTGTACTGAAACCAAAACAGATAAAGTCTGCAATGTTTTACCGAGTCCCATATCGTCGGCTAAACAAGCTCCCATGTTAGAATTGAAGTGCCCTAAAAGCCATTTTACACCCTCAATTTGATAAGGTCGTAGAGTTGCTTTTATCAAGTCTGAAGCAGTAAATTCGGCCTGATGAATTTGATCTAAATCATTGTCAATTTCTGAAATTCCGTCTAAAGCTGTAAAATTGCTTTTGCGTAACAAAAGAACTCCATTTTCTGTTTTGGCCAATTTCGCCAAAGAACCATATTTACTAAACCATTCTAGCGGAATCAAAAAGTAGTTTCCGTCAGGCAAAGGGAAAAGCCTTTCTTTGCTTTTTATATTCGGAATTATTTCGCTGAAATTAATCTTATAATTTCCAATTGTGATGATGATTTTAATATCAAACCAATCCCCAGTTGTTTCTTTAGAAGCAGAAATACTATGGTTTTCAGTGATAATTTCTTTGCTTTCCAGTTTTAAGTTTTCAATGTTAAAGCCTAGATCTTTCAGTTTTTCTTTATTGTCAATTATCAATTGAATGTTGATATAAGGATCTGAATTTTCAGCATCAGAATTTAATCCAAATAATTCATTTTTGATTTTTTCTAAACCAACTTCGAATAGTTTTTCTGCATATGAATTTTCATCAGCGCTTCGTTTAAACTGAATGATTCGAGGTTCATTGGCAACGCTGAAATCTACAAATGAATGTGTTTTTTTTGTTTTGCTTCCATCAAAAATATATCCGTTATAATCAAAATAAAGATTGAGATAATAACAGTTTTTAAAGAAATCAAAAACAGGCTGAATCGTACAAGAAGCGATTTGGTCACGAAGTTCAATTTCAAAACCATTGGCATCAATGTCAATTTTTTTAGCTATTTCGGGAATGAAATTCTTAAAGTAATCATCAACCAGTTTTGAAGGAATCTCTATTGATTTTTTCTTTAAAAATGGAGTCAGTTTTTTACCGTTTAGCTCTTTTAATTGTCCTAGTTTTTTATTGACAATCAGCCAGCCAGGTTCATCAGAAAGAATATCTACTTTATTGTCCATTGGCAAAAATGTAGTCTCGTTTTCTTTTAAAGAAAGGGTATAAGTGATTCCTTCTGAATGTTTATCGAACTGAATTTGAGGTTCAAAATCTAATGGATCGATGCTGACTCTTGAACGATAAAAATCTTTTTCTGGTCCTAAATCAATAGACAGCGGATATTGCTCTTGAACAATTAAACTGTAAAACGGACTTAAATTAATTTTTAAATGCTGGCGAATAGCAAAATCAATTTTAGAATCTTTCTGCAAATCGGCAATTGTTTTAGCTGATTTTACTTTTGCGCTAAATTTTTTAAATACAAATTCAGGTTTTAAAGATTCGCAAATAGTAAGAATCTTTTTTGAATTGTGATCTAAAGTTTCATAATCAACACCAAAACTCTCCAGCACACCTTTGGTTGCTTTTTTGTCGAGATATTTGATTTCGCTTGTGTTTTCGACAATATACGCTGTTGGGATATAGGCGTTCAGATTTTTTTCAAAACTGATGTCAAAACAGAACTGAAAGGATTTTGTAGGTTCCAAGGTTTAGGGATTTGGTTAGGCTTGTATTTTAAGATTGGGCAAAAAAAAGAAAGAGTTTTCAAAATATCAATAATTTGAAAACTCTTTTTAATGAACTTATATCACTTATATGGTGAAAAATTAGTTTTCCTGTTTAAAGCAAAGCGGAATAATTTCGCCCTTTGCTAAACAGTATTTTTCAACCAATTCTGGTGCAATTTTATTGGTGTAATCTTCTTCGATAACAATAAAACCAATGCTTCTTAATTTGTCAAAATAATCGCGTCCGTAAACACGAACATGATCGTATTGTCCGAAGATTTTAGCGCGTTCTTTTTGATCTGTAATAGAATCATCTGCAAATGTAACTTCACGAGATAAATCCTGAGGAATCTGCAAAATTGCCATTCCGCCAGGCTTTAAAACTCTGAATAATTCCTGCATTGCTTTTGTGTCATCCGGAATATGTTCTAAAACGTGATTGCATAAAATAACGTCATATTCGTTGTCTTTGAAAGGTAAATTGCAGATATCTGCTTTTACATCTGCCAAAGGAGAAAGTAAATCGGTTGTTGTATAATCAAGGTTTTTTTGCTTACGGAATCTTTTATAAAAAGCTTGTTCTGGAGCAAAATGCAATACTTTTTTTGGCGCTGTAAAAAAATCAGTTTGATCATTCAAATACAACCAAAGCAAACGGTGTCTTTCTAAAGAAAGTGTACTTGGCGAAAGTACATTGTTACGTTGTTTTCCGTATCCGTAAGGCAAAAACGATTTAAAGCTTTTTCCGTCAATAGGATCTGTAAATTTATCTCCTTTTAAAGAGAAAGCTAAAATTGGACGCGCCACATAACTCAAACGAATTAATAATGGGCGCGGAATTGTATTAAGTACGAATTTAAAAAGTTTTTTCACTGGTTTGATTCGGGTTGTATTATAATACTAATGGAACTTGTCTGAATTCGTCTTCTTCGTTGCTTTCGATTCCTAAAGCTTTGTAGATGTATTGGAAAGTAGATAATAACTCAGGTTTTCCGTCAACCAAAGCTACATCGTGCTCAAAATGCGCACTAGGTTTGCCGTCAGCAGTCAAGATTGTCCAGCCGTCTTTTAGTTGTTTAATGTTTCTAGTTCCCATGTTGATCATTGGTTCGATTGCTACGACCATTCCTTCAACAAAAAGCTTTCCGCGTCCTCGTTTTCCATAATTTGGCATTTCTGGTTCTTCGTGCATTTTTTGTCCGACACCATGTCCAACCAATTCGCGAACTACTCCGTAACCGTGAGCTTCGGTATATTTTTGAATCGCATTTCCAACATCTTCTACGCGATTTCCAGCTTTAAATTCTCTAATTCCAACGTAAAGAGATTCTTTGGTAACACGTAAGAGTTTTTTAACTTCTGGTGCAACTTCTCCAATTTCGAAACTGTACGCATGATCTCCGTGGTAACCATTTTTGAAAGCGCCACAATCAACCGAAATAACATCACCATTTTTTAGAGGAACATTATTAGGAATACCGTGAACAACCTGAGCGTTTGGGCTCATGCAAAGCGAATTCGGGAAATCGTACAATCCAAGGAAACTTGGAACTGCACCGTGATCACGAATAAATTCTTCGGCTAATTTGTCAAGATATAATGTGGTTACTCCTTCTTTAATTTCAGAAGCAATCATTCCTAATGTTTTTGATACGATTAAAGCACTTTCGCGCATTAATTCGATTTCTTCTCTAGTTTTCTGGATAATCATATTTTTCCCATTTTCAGTTGGCAAAAGTACAATTTTTATCTCATTTTTTGCGCAAAATTTTTAGCCACGAATTTCGCGAATTTGCACAAATGATTTAGTCAAAGAATTTACGGTAAAAGCAATTGGTGAAAATTGGAGGAATTCGTGGCAAAACTAATATCTCCAAAAAAAAGCAGTAAATTAGTAATACAAACGCTTATAATTATGGAAACTATTATAGATCGAGATATTGCCAAAGTAAAAGCTCTTAAGAAAATGAAGAGAAATGCTTTGGGACTTTTGGGTATTGCAGTGCTGTTGTTTTTAATTGCTATTTATTTTAAAATTCCGATGCTGCAGGCTTTTAGCGAAGCGGCTATGGTGGGCGGAATTGCCGATTGGTTTGCTGTTGTGGCATTATTTCGACATCCGATGGGAATTCCGATTTGGCATACGGCAATTATTCCTACCAAGAAAAATGAAATAGGAGAGAATCTTGGAAATTTCGTTTCTGAGGAATTTCTGGATCGAGAAAAAATGGAAATTAAACTGGATGAATTTAATTTTGCGGTGAAAGCTTCAGATTGGATTTCGCACGAAGAAAATGCTAATAAAATAGCAAATGTTGTTACAGTGAATGTTATTCCTGGAATCTTACGAACGATTAAAGATGAAGATGTAAAAAGATTTATTCAGGTTCAATTTAAGGAAAAAATAGAAGGAATTAATTTCGGAAATTGGGTTGCTGTTGCTTTAGAACCTTTGCAAAAAGGAGAATTGAAAAATCAGATGCTGACGAATCTTCTCGAAGTTATGAGCACTGAATTGACTAATAATAAAGATTTAATTAGACAAAAAGTAAAAGCTTCGACTCCGCTTCTAAGTTTTGGACTGGCAGATAAAAGCATTACTGAAGGTGTTTTTAATGGCTTGCAAGATTTTTTAAATGAAGCCAAAAAGCCAGAAAGTGCAGTTCGTTTAAAGATTGATGAATACATTTTTAATTTCTTAGAAAAGGTAAAGAATTCAGAAGAAATGAGAATTAAAATTAATGATATCATTTTGGGTTTTGTCGGAAAAAAAGAAGTTCAAGATTACATCAACGGAATTTGGGACGAAATTAAATTATCCATTATAAACGATTTGAGCAAAGGCGACGATTCTTCTATTAAAAATAGCATCGCAGGATTAATTCAGACTTTTGGAAATGGAATTAAAGAAGATGTAATAATGATTGATAAGATCAATAATTTTATAAAAAATGATTTATTGTCAATTCTTTTAAATAACAAAAAAGTGATTGGAGATTTAATTTCTTCAACTGTAAAAAGTTGGGACGGAAAAGAAGTTTCTGAAAAACTAGAATTAGAAATAGGAAAAGATCTTCAATATATCAGAATCAATGGAACTTTAGTTGGTGGTGTTATTGGACTTGTGATTTATGGAGTTGAGCAATTGTATCATTATTTTATTGTTTAAAATTATCTAGAAGTACACGCAGTTTTGTCATTTCGACGAAGGAGAAATCTCCGTAAGTAACTCCGCTGCGAGAAGATAATCTTTGTAGAGCTACTCGTGGAGATTTCTCCTTCGTCGAAATGACAAGAATGCTTAAAAGCAAAAGGGACTAATTTTAAAATTAGTCCCTTTTTTATATTGAAAATTAATTTTCTATAATAATGAATGACAAGTCATAGCATTTGGTTGCTGAACTCCCATTAATTCTAAAATTGTTGGAGCAATATCACCTAAAACACCATCTTGAATACTTTTAAGTTGTTTGTCAACTAAAATAATCGGCACTGGGTTTGTTGTGTGAGCTGTATTTGGAGATCCGTCAGGATTGATCATTGTTTCGCAGTTTCCGTGATCTGCAATTACGATTGTAGTGTAATCGTTAGCAAGAGCAGCATCGATAACTTTTTTCGCGCAAGCGTCAACCGCTTCACAAGCTTTAATCGCAGCTTCCATAATTCCTGTATGGCCAACCATGTCACCATTTGCGAAGTTTAAACAAACGAAATCAACTTCACCTTTGTTTAATTCAGGAACAAGAGCATCAGCCAGTTCGTAAGCGCTCATTTCTGGTTGTAAATCGTAAGTCGCTACTTTTGGAGAGTTTCTTAATATTCTAGATTCGCCTTCAAAAGGAGTTTCCCTTCCTCCAGAGAAGAAGAAAGTTACGTGAGGATATTTCTCTGTTTCAGCAATTCTGATTTGTTTTTTACCAGCTTTTTCTAAAACCTCACCAAGAGTTTCGGTAATATTATCTTTATTGTAAACTACTTTTACGTTTTGGTACGTTTCGTCGTAGTTTGTCAATGTTACATAATATAGGTTTAGTTTGTGCATATTTTGTTCGTGGAAATCCTGTTGCGAAAGCGCCTCAGTAAGTTCACGACCTCTGTCTGTTCTAAAATTAAAGAAGATCACAACATCACCTTCTACAATAGTTGCAAGAGGTTTTGCATTAGCATCAACCATAACAACTGGTTCGATGAATTCGTCAGTAACGTCTTTTTCATAGCTTTCCAAAACACTAGAAACGGGATTTGTTGATGGAGTTCCAACGCCGTTTACTACAAGATCGTAAGCTAATTTTACACGTTCCCATCTTTTATCACGGTCCATTGCATAGTAACGACCAATGATAGAAGCGATTTTTACAGGAGTATCTTTAATATAATCTTCAAGATCATGAATATATTTTGCTCCAGATTTAGGGTCAACATCGCGGCCGTCTGTAAAAGCGTGAATGTAAACTTGATCCAAACCATATTCTTGAGAAGCATCGATTAATCCGCGAAGGTGTGAAGTATGTGAGTGAACACCACCATCCGAAACTAATCCTAAAAAGTGTACTTTTTTATTGTTGTCTTTAGCGTAAGTAAAAGCATCAATCAAAACTTGCTCTTTTGCTAATGTTTTATGCTCTACAGCTAAATTTATTTTGGCTAAATCTTGGTATACAATTCTTCCTGCACCCAGATTCATGTGTCCAACTTCGCTATTTCCCATTTGTCCTTCTGGCAAACCAACATTTAGTCCGTCAGTTCTAAGTTGTGCACTTGGGTAGTTTTTATAAAGACTGTTTATAAAAGGAACATTTGCATTGTCTATTGCAGATACTTTAGGGTCAGGAGATTTTCCCCAACCATCTAAAATCATAAGGATAACTTTTTTGTTCATTACTTTTTGTTTTCTACAAAGATAAGTCATTTCTAAAAATAGGTAAGAAACGATTGTTACATTTATGTTTAATAAAATGAAGCTCGATAAAAAATATTAATTTAATCGCAGAAGCCTTTATTTTTTAAAATTAATTCACGCTAAGCTCTTTTTCTGACTTTATTTTTGACGGCGTTGTAGTCAATAAAATATTTTACACTAATAGAAAAAATATGTTTTAGAGCATCATTATTTAATAATCCTGCAACATTATGTCTGTAGTCTTTATCAATAACTCGTTCAAAATTAGCAGCATTATTTCGGTACAAAGCAGAAAGCTGACTCCCTGGGGCAAACCACCAAGAATAAGATAAATCGGCATTCCAAGAATAAAAACTTGAATTTTTATTGTTGGTATACTGCGGATAGGGATTAAGATCTCCATTTGAATCTAAAATTAGAATGTCTTTATTATCGGCATAAGACCAATATTGACGGACAGCTAAATTTATTGTCATGGCACTGTTTACAGCATATTTGCCTCCTAAAGTATTAGAATAAGTGATAACATTTCTATTTGCAAAAATAATATCGTTTGGAGTTGTTGCATTATTGTCGCTATCAATTTGATCGATATAACCTTTATTGTTGTTTTTTCTAATATAACTAAAGAAGTAGTTTAGCAAAAGCTTATCGCTGAAACGATATCTCGGACCAATATCAAAACCATATGTAAGACGATCAGATTGGTCAAATACATTAAAAGTGCCATTTAAATCTATTGCAAACTTATGATTGTAATTGGTAGAAATGCTTCCCCAAGTGTCTATTCTTCTCGGAATTGCAACATATCTGTTCGCCGCACGCGGTTCATAATAATCGTAAGTTTCTAACGGATAAAAAGTAATTCCGGTTCCGTAATAGTTGTTTTTTACAGTTGTAAGGTTTAAATTAGCATTGACGCTATTATCCTGTAGTTTTCCAGATTCTTTATTGAATTCGGTATACATATTATAATTAATCCTAAAAGTATTAAAACGTTTCGTCGGATTTAGGATTCTATAATTGGCATTTCCGTAAAAATTATAATAATTAGTGTAGAAATTAATACCCAAATCATTCGGATCGTAATCTTTTGTAACAAAATCTGAGCCTATGCTATATCTGTAGTTGCCACTCGTTTCAGCCAAACCAATTGTAGAATAAACCCCGTTTTTGTCTTGAATATCGTTTATCATGCTGTATTTAACATTTCCATATAAGCTATAGGTATTTGCTTTGGTGTTTAAGTCCCAAGCTAAACCAGTGACATTTGCATCTTTAGCGTGGCTATTTCGAGTTACATTAGTATTGATAAAAGTAACCGACGAGTTTTTTCTAAAACGCTGGTCCAAAACCAATACATTATAATTCGTAAGCGGTTCAACGATTACTTGTCTCGTTTCGCCACTTTCTGTATTTTTTATAGTAGCAAAAGTTTTTTCCGTCACAGCATTTAGAACTCCAATTCCGAGTCCGTCTTTTGTTCTTCCTGATAATTTTAG
>NZ_DHEI01000109.1:18708-30922 GCF_002399805.1 Flavobacterium sp. UBA4854 | reverse complement strand
GAAGGATCAATTGATGGTGCGCCTCCAATTCTTCGTGAATAAAATATATTCCCTTTACTGAATAAGTCTGTTCCTTCTGTAAAAAAGGCTCTATTTTCGTTAAACTGCTGTTCAAAAGGGCCAAGATTTAAAATCTGATCGTCATATTTTGTCTGTCCAAAATCTGGAATTAAAATGGCATCAACAGTAAAAGCATCTGTTATACCGTATTTAATATCCATTCCCCCTTTAATTGTTCCGTATGTTTTTTGTCCGTCAGAAGCATTCAAATAATAAGAAGCATAAGGCATAAAAAACAAACGAGTAGGAGGTTTTATGTTTTCAATTCCTTCTAAAGTTCCTGCTTGCTGCGTAAAAGTACCAATCTTTCTATCGACAAAATTCCAAGTATATTTATAGCGATCGCGTTTGATTTCTCTAAAGAAATTAACTCCCCAAATTTGTTTGTTTTCTCCAGAAAAGCGTAGAGCTGAATACGGAATTTTCATTTCAACAATCCAACCGTTTTCTGTCAAAGAAGCTTTACTGATCCAAACAGCATCCCAAGAATAATCTTCCCCATTTGCATCGGTCATAATGCAATCGCCCTGAACATCGGCTGCAGAAACATAAAACATAAAATCCTGCTGTCCGTCATTAAAACCATTTATAAAGACGCCAAAAAGATCTGCTGTTCCAAAATTATCACGCTGCGAGATTTCTTTTAGAATCTTAGATGGTTCGTTGTCATACATCATTGCGCCAATATAAATTGCATCATTATTATAAATGACTTTAACTTCGGTACGTTTCTCGTACGGAATAGCTTTACCATTGTCTGGTTCCAGCATGATAAAATCTGTGGCAATTGGTACATTTTCCCAAGCGGGTTCGTCTAGTTTTCCATCAATAGAAATAGTATGAGAAGTTACTTGCGCCTGAATTGATTTTTTCTGGCCATAACTCAACATAGAGCATAATAGAAAACTGAGGAAAATAATTTTTTTCATTGAATTTTTTGATGCGAAATAAATGGCAAATGTATTTTTTATAGAAGCAATAGACTAAATTTTGTTCTATTTGTTACAGTTTGTATTACAAGATTTCCATTTTTGTTCATATTTTTTTAAGAAAACGGGTTAAAATGTTATGAATTTAACTATAAGATAAAATCTTACAGAAATAGTGTTTTTATGTTAATAATGTTAAAGTTTAAGCAAAAAAGGCCTGAAAATCAGGCTTGTATTTTGCAAGGCGTGATTTTTTTATATTTTTGCGATACCCAAATTTTTGTTTAACCTAAAGAAATTCAATGATTTACAAAATTTATCCGTTATTTGTGTTTTTGCTATTGTCTTTTGGAAAAGATTCAAAAAACACAGCCGATCTTAAAAAAAATGCCACTGTAAAGACGATTGCTAAAGTCGAAAAAGTTACAGTAGATTCTAAAATCGAGAGCGTTTATAACTCGCTAAATTCAAACAATTTTAAAATGCCTGAATTTAAAACTTTCACAGAAGCTTTAAAAGGATTTTATTTATTGAAAGAAAGAGGAGTGATCAAGAAAAATATCTTAACACTAATTGATTTTAGTTTGTCATCAAACACTAAACGTTTGTGGGTGATCGATTTAACTAGTAATACAATTTTGTTTAATTCTCTTGTAGCTCACGGAAGAAATACAGGAGAAGAATTTGCTTCAGCATTTTCAAATCTTAATTCATCATTTAAAAGCAGTTTAGGGTTTTATGCGACTGGCGAAATTTATCAAGGAAAACATGGTGCTTCTTTGCGTTTAGATGGTTTAGAAAATGGCGTAAATGACAACGCTCGCGAAAGAGGTGTTGTAATGCACGGCGCAGACTATGTGTCTGAATCTTTCATCAGAGATCATAAAAGATTAGGCAGAAGCCAAGGCTGTCCCGCAGTTCCAGTTGAATTGACAAATGAAATTATTCAGTTAATAAAAGACAAATCGTGTTTATATATTTATCATCCATCAAGAAGTTTCGAGATGGAAGAGAGGCTAATTTCTTAATTTCGCATATAAATCCGAATCTAAATCATAAATATCAGCTCTGAAAATGAGCTGATTTTTTTTGCTCCATGCTGTCCAATACCATTGATACAAAGCATACTTTTTGGTAATCTTAAAACTCATGGTTGTTTTACTTGCAATAATGGTGTCAATTCTGTCTTGAGGCCAATTTCCGTCAACATCTAATATGTGTTGAGCCAATTCTAGCGGATTTTCAACGCGAACACATCCTGAACTCATAGAACGATTATTGCGTCCAAAAATACCTCGGTGATTTGTATCGTGCAGATAAACACTGTGATGGTTTGGAAACAAAATTTTCATTAATCCCAATGAATTATCATAACCAGGACTTTGTACATAACGATAATTGTTGGGTTTGTTTTCATTCCAAGCCATTGGAGAAACTACTTTTCCAGAAGTATCATAAATCGTAATATTTTTATTAGCCAAATAATTGCGATTTCTTTTCATTGCAGGAACAACATCTTCTTTTAGAATTGTTGGAGGAACAGTCCAAGTCGGGTTAAAAACAACTGTTTTTAGGTAAGAAGTAATAATCGGCGTTCTTCTTTTGCTAGTTCCAACTACAACATTTCTAACCAAAGTTGTATCATTACTTTCAACAACATTTAAGCTGTAATCAGGAATGTTTATAATAAAATAGTTTTCAGCTAATTCTGATGTATACCATCTCCATCGCTCCAAATTAGCAATTATCTGTTTTTTTCTATCTTCCTTAGAATGGTTTAAAGCGCGAATAGTTCCAGCTCCAATAACTCCATCTGAAGCTAAACCGTGCCTTTCTTGAAATCTTTTTACTGATTCGAATGTTTTTTTGTCGTAAATTGTTGTAAGACTATCTTTTCCAGACATGTCGTTCCAGTACAAAAGCCTTTTTTTAATATTAACTAAAGCAGGATTTGTATCATTTAAAACGATTTTATCGACAGATTCAATAGTTTTTACATTGTCATCTGGAAAAGCATTTATGATTTCAAGTGCTTTTAGTAACTCTTTGTAAATTTGAGTTTTAGGTTGAATGTTCTCAACAATGCTGTCTAGTTTGTTTTTGTTGAATCCTTTAATTAATACAGAATTTACATCAAACTCCTTTTCATCTAAATCCCAGTTGGTGTATAATTTTTTTGGGTCCAACTTTCCTTTATATAAATGATTTAAATATTTTTCAAAATTATAAGTCAGCAAAACATCATAAGAAGCCAAGTCTTTATCGCTGAGTGAAGCAATTTTACTCTCGAATTTTTTAAGTTGAGATATTTTGTAATCCTCTGGTTCTAAGCCCAATTTATCTGATTCTTCTAATTGTGATAAAACAAAAGCTCTCTTTTTAAGATTTCCCCATATCGTCTGATTTTCAGACCCAATATAAAATTGTTTTAAAGTTTCGCTTTTATAAGTGCCAATTATTGCGGTATCAATTTCAACTTTTCTTTCATCAGTAAGTATAATTGCTGGTACCGTTTTTTTTATAATAGGTGTAAGTTTTGGGCTTTCTTTTTTGCAGCCCACAAAAAGACATATTACTACTAAAGAGTAAAATTTTTTCATTTTATAATTTTTTAAACATCAAATAATGTTCGCCGACATCTTTAATATCAAATGCTTCACCTTGGGGCTGGTAATTCATTTTTTGATAAAAGCCTACAGCGGCTGTTCTGGCGTTAAACCAAATCAAGTCGACTTTGTTTTCATTGCAGTAGGTTTCGCAATGCTTTACCAAAGCTTCTCCAAATCCTTTTTTCTGATGAGTGTCTAAAACAGCCATTCCACGAATCTGCGCTTGATTTTGTGCGGCAAATATAGTGTTGATTTTTTCAAATAACGAAATAATTCCTATTAAATCTTCATCATCAAATAAACCAAAATGATGAGTAGTCTCTAAATCATCTCCTTCGAAAATGCAACTTTCGATAGGTTTTCCTTTTCTTAAAACAGGTTGGCGAACAGCATAAGTCTCTTTTGATGGAATTTCTTTAATTGTGATCATAATTTCTTTAAAAATATTGCATTTATAACTTTTTAATTTTAAATCAGTTATAAAAAAATGTTGTTTTTTATTAATTTTTTTTGCTCAAAAGCTTGTTTTGAACTGAACTTTCTCCCTATATTTGCACAACCAATGCGAAAGTAGCTCAGTTGGTAGAGCTCCAGCCTTCCAAGCTGGTTGTCGCGAGTTCGAGCCTCGTCTTTCGCTCTAAAAGTAAACACGTTTTACTTATGTGAAAATAAATTTTTTGATTTTTATTTTGTTTTAAAAATTAAATTTTTTAAGTTTGCACCCGATTAATGCGAAAGTAGCTCAGTTGGTAGAGCTCCAGCCTTCCAAGCTGGTTGTCGCGAGTTCGAGCCTCGTCTTTCGCTCTTCAAAAGCCTCAAACTTTGTTTGAGGCTTTTTTGTTTTCTATTCTTTTTAAAGCCATATAAGTGATTTAAGTTGAAGTAAGTTTTTGAATTTAGCTTCTAAATGAACTTATATGACTTATATGGTTTTAAAATTATTTCAGATTGCTTAAGTCGCTTTCTGTTTCTAACTCTGTCGGAATTTCGTTTTGTCTGAATAAACGAGCGGACAAATCTCCTTTTAAAGTGATTTTTTCGCCTTTAACTTCTAACCAGCTTCCTTCTCTTAATCCTAAAACTGGAATAGAATTGAATGCATGGAATTCTTTAATTCTGGTTTCGCGAGTTTCTCCCATATGTTTAGATTGTAAATCGGCGTCTAAATAATGCGGATTTAAGTTGAATGGAATTAATCCTAGAGTTTGAAAGCTTGGTGGATAAATAATAGGCATGTCGTTTGTGGTTTGCATCGACAAACCGCAAATATTGCTTCCTGCACTAGATCCAAGATAAGGAGTTCCTTTTTTTACAGTTTCAGAGAGTAACTGCATAATGTTGTTTTTGTAAAGTTGAGTAACTAGTAAAAAAGTATTGCCTCCGCCTGTAAAAATTCCCTCTGCATTTTTGACCGCGTCTTGCGGATTTTCAAATTCGTGAATTCCTTTAATATCAATGTTGATTGTTGCAAAAGCTTCAGCTGCTTTTTTTGTGTATTCGTCATGCGAAATTCCACTAGGACGCGCATACGGAATAAATAAGATTGTTTTGCAGTTTTTAAAATGTGTTTTTAGCGTAGGCAAAATATATTCTAAGTAGTTGCCTCCGTGCAAGGTAGAAGTGCTTGCAATAATAATGCTTTTCATGGTTTTTAAACTCAAATTTTGTTTGTTAAAGATATTAAAAACTCTGTTTTTGTTTAAGTTTTTAATGGTTTAATTAACATATTTTTACCAAGTTCTTAATATTAAATTTGGAAGGACTTGAGATATTTTTACCGTTTTAAGAATATTTCTAATTTATTTTATTTTGTTTCAAAAAATTACTTGTTTTTTAATTGTCGTGGCGAGCCAAGCTTGTTGGTCTCAAAGTCAGGATCGTTCTATTTTTAATGGTAAAGTAGTTTCGAATACCTCCGATTTAGAGGGTATTTATGTAATTAATGCACAAACAGAAGAAACAGTAATGACAAATTCATCTGGATCTTTTTCTATTTCGGCAAAAGAAAATGATGTTCTGGTTTTTTCTTCGATAAGCTTTAAAGAAAAAAGAGTTTTGCTGAAACAAGAGGATTTTTCAAACCTTAATTTTACGGTTAGCCTTAGTATGGTAATGTATCAATTGCAAGAAGTTGTTGTGAGACGATATGACAATATTAATGCTGAAAGTTTGGGGATAATTCCTATGGGGCAAAAGAAATATACTGCAGCAGAGCGTAAATTGCAGACCGCAACGGCATTAAATCCGACAGCAAATAGCGATTCAACGGCTGAAGGTTCTCTTATGGCTGGAGGTTCTATTTCTGCAGATCCTTTATTAAATTTTTTCTCAGGAAGAACTGCTATGCTTAAAAAAGAAGTTGCGGTTGAGAAAAAGGAATTTTTCATGAGACTTTTGGAAAATATGTTTAGTCTGGACCATTTTATTGATCGATTAAAAATTCCAGCAGACTATGTAAAAGGCTTTGAATATTATGCTATTGAGAATGATAAGTTTACTGTGATTTTGAATTCTAAAAATAAAACTTCTACAGAGTTCCTTTTAGGAGAATTGGCTGTAAAGTATAAAGAAATGATTGCTGGTGAGGGTAAGTAAAGTTATATCGATTATTGTTTTTTTTGTTTTTGTTCAGATTGGTTTTGGACAAAATAATGGTGCTAAACTTTTGGTAGGAAAGGTGCAGGAGCAGTCGACTCCGGTTGAAGGAGTAAATATTATAAATAACGCTACACAAGCAGCTACAATTTCAGATTTTGATGGTAATTTCTCGATTGCAGTGCGCGAAGGAGATGTTTTGGTTTTTTCTGCTGTAAATTTAGAGCCTGTTAAACGTCGAATATCTGCAGAAGATTTGACTGTTAGTTCTTTAGTTGTAAAAATGACTGCTAAAGAAGTTGAATTAAAAGAAGTAATAGTTAATGAAAATGCTAACATAACGGCTGAAAATTTAGGGATTATTCCCTACGGGCAAAAAAAATATACGCCTGCCGAGCGAAAAGTTTATACCGCCACTTCAACTTCGATCGATAAGCTTTTGAACAAGATTTCGGGACGAACTGCAATGTTGAAAAAAGAGGTCAATGTAGAGAAAAAAGAAATGCTTTTTAGAAAGTTAGAATATCTTTTTGATGAGAATTATTACACAGATCGATTGAAAATTCCAGTAGATGATATTAAAGGATTTCAATTATTTTGTGTCGATGATACTGAATTTGCTGTATCTTTGAATACTAAAAACAAAACAATGAGTATGTTTTTAATCACAGATCTAGCAAGAAAATATCTAACAATTCTCGAAAATGAAAAATAAATTAGGAGTACTCGTTGTCTGCTTATTTTGTCAATTTGTATTAGGACAAAACGGTTTTAGGAAACCATTACACGGTCAGGTTATAAATGATTTTTTAGCCATAGAAAGTGGTTATGTAATGAATATTAATGCAAATGTTAGGACATTTATTGGTGCTGGCGGTTTGTTTGATATTGCTGCGCAACCAAAAGATACTTTACTATTCTCTGGCCTCACATTTCAATCAAAAAAAATAGTTTTAACTGAAAAAGATTGTGCTGAGATTCTTTTGAAAGTAAAATTAGATTTGGTTAACAATCAGCTTAAAGAGGTTGTTGTTCATAAAGAATTAAAAGTAAAAGCATTACAAGGGGGTTCGCAGAAGTATGTAGATATGCAGTTTGAGGACGATAACCAGTCTACAGCAAAAAATAATGCAATGATGTCGGATCAGACTATAAAATATGGAACTGATTTTGTTCGAATTTTTAAAGATGTCAAAAAACTTTTGAGTAAAAAAGACGAAGTAAAAGACGAAGAAGTTACAGATATTGCTTTTGTAGAATATGCTAAAGACAATTTTAAAAAAGACTTTTATATTAAGACACTTAATTTGAAAGATGATGAAATTGAACTTTTCTTAATGTACTGCTCAAACGATCCTCGTTCTAAACAATTAGTAGATCCAGATCAGAAGTTTCAATTAATGGACTTTATGATTAATAAGAATAAAGATTTTAAGAAAGCTGAGGCTACTCAAAAATGAAAAAAAAGTTAATTTTCCCTTTGCTGGGGCTTTTGTTTATGTTGTCTTCTGCCTTTGTTTTTCATAAATTTTATGTAGGTGTTTTTCAAGTAAATTATGCGGCAGAAAAGAAGATGCTGCAAATTACTTCCCGCATTTTTATTGATGATTTGAATAATGCAATGGAGAAAAAGTATCACAAAAAGACGTTTGTTGGTACAAGTAAAGAGACTCCAGCAGATGTTGAATTATTAAAAAAATATTTATCAGAACACTTTTTAATTAAAGTAAACGGGCAATCAAAAGTGATAACTTTTTTATCTAAAGAAGTTGAAGCTGACGATGTTTTGGTGTGTTATTCTAGAATTAAGGATATAGATAAGTTTAAAACACTTGAAATTTCAAATACGATTTTGGTAGATTGGAATTCAGAACAGCAAAACATTACACATATTTCAGCATTTGATACCAAAAGAAGTGTTCTTTTTACAGAATCTTCAAGGAAAGAATTGTTAAAATATTAATGTATTGGTAAAATTAATGTTTTAATTACTATTTTCACAGCCTAAAGAAATTACCATTAAATTTTTATGAAAAAACTTTCATTATTATTACTTTTTCCTGCAATGTTAGTGGCGCAGGAGAAAGCAACAACCACACCTGCTAAACAAGAAGGTAAGTACGATACCAACAAGTTTAGCCAAATGTACGATTTGTTGGCAACTCCAAACATGTTTCGTACCGCTTCTGGAGCTCCAGGGCCAGCTTATTACCAACAGCAAGCAGATTACAAAATTGATGTTGAATTAGATGATAAAAATTCAAAATTAAGCGGGTCTGAAACAATTACCTATACTAATAATTCGCCAGATAGTCTGGAGTATTTGTGGGTGCAATTAGATCAAAATCAAGCAAGAGCAAATACGCAAAGTACATTGGCGGAAAGCGACAAAATCAGTCAAGTTCTTGCACTTGATGGCTTTTCTTCTAAATATTTGAAAAAAGATTTAGAACGCGGTTTTAATATTGAGCAAGTTAAAGATGTTAAAGGAAATCCGATGTCTTATACGATCAATGAAACCATGATGCGTATTAATTTGACTTCACCATTAAAACCAGGAGAAAAAATTTCTTTTTCAATAAAATGGTGGTACAATATCAATAACTATAGAAAAGAAGGCGGTCGTTCAGGATATGAATTATTCGAGAAAGACGGCAATAAATTATATGTAATTGCACAATTCTACCCAAGAATGGCGGTTTATAATGATGTTGAAGGATGGCAGAACATGCAATTCTGGGGAAGTGGCGAGTTTGCGCTTCCTTTTGGAAACTTTGATGTAAATATTACAGTGCCTGCAGATCACGTAATCGATGCAACTGGTGAATTAATGAACAGAAGCGAAGTATTTACTGCTGAACAAGTAAAAAGATACGAGCAAGCACAAAAATCATTTGACAAACCTGTTGTTATTGTAACACAGGCAGAAGCAGAAGCAGCTGAAAAAGGTTTTTCTGAAAAGAAAAAAACTTGGAAATTCAGCGCTAAAAATGTTCGTGATTTCGGAATTGCTTCTTCTAGAAAATTCATTTACGATGCAATGGCTGTAAAATTGAATAATAAAGTGGTAATGGCAGAGTCTGTTTATCCAAAAGAAGCAAATCCGCTTTGGGGAGAAACTTCAACAATGACTGTTGCACATACTTTAAAAAGCTATTCTGCACATACTTTTGATTATCCTTATCCAAAAGCAGTTTCTGTTTCTGCAGAAGATCAAGGAATGGAATATCCGATGATTTGCTGGAATTTTGGTCGTCCGGACGAAAATGGAGTGACTAGCAAAGAAGTGAAAAATGGAATGATTGGTGTTGTTATTCACGAAGTAGGGCATAATTTTTTTCCAATGATCGTAAATTCAGATGAGCGTCAATGGACTTGGATGGATGAAGGTTTGAACTCATTTTTAGAGTATTTAGCAGAACAAGAATTAGATCCAACTTTCCCTTCAAGAAGAGGACCAGCCAAAAATATTGTTCCTTACATGAGTGGTGATCAAAAGTTTTTGGAGCCAATTATGTCAAACTCTGAGACAATTCACCAATTTGGAAATAATGCTTACGGAAAACCAGCTACAGGTCTTAATATTTTAAGAGAAGTAGTTATGGGAAGAGAATTATTCGATCATGCATTCAAAACGTATGCAAACAGATGGAAATTCAAGCACCCAACTCCAGAAGATTTCTTTAGAACAATGGAAGATGCTTCTGCAGTAGATTTAGATTGGTTCTGGAGAGGATGGTTCTACTCTACAGATTTTGTAGATATCGGAATTAAAGATGTAAAACAATATTATGTTTCTGATACTCCGACTACAGATATTAAAGATGTGAAAGTAAGAAAGGGACGTTTTGGATTCGAAAAAGGACCTTTTGTTTATTTAGTTGCCGGAGATAATGCAGAAGTAAATAGCTCTAAGAAAAAAGCTTTAAAAATAGAAGATTTCAAGCCTTTGGCAGATTACGTAGATCAGACTTTTACTGCTGAAGAAAAAGCTTCTATTAAATCTCCAAAATATTTCTACGAAGTAGAATTTAATAAACCAGGCGGAATGATTATGCCTATTTTAGTTGAGATTACTTATGAAGATGGTTCTAAAGATAATTACAAATATCCAGCGCAAATCTGGAGAAAAAGTAATGATACAGCTAAGAAGGTTTACGCTACTACAAAAGCAATTAAGAGTATTCAAATTGACCCACAATTGTTAACAGCAGATATTGATGTAACCAATAACTCTTGGCCAAAAGTAGAAACAAAGTCGAAATTTGACTAAATAAAATAAAGATTAGAATGAAAAGTTCATCAGGTTTAAAAGCTTGATGAACTTTTTTCTTTTTAGGAAATGCATTTTAAAGGACTTTTTAAGTTAATTTTAAAACACTAACCTGAAAAGTTTAATATCTTTGCGACAACAAAAATAAAAGTTATGTTTGGTATAGGAGGAGGAGAATTAGTTTTCATATTGTTTATAGTGCTAATGCTTTTTGGTTCTGATAAAGTGCCAGAAATTGCACGTACAATGGGGAAAGCAATGGCTCAATTAAAAAATGCAACTAATGATATTAAAAGTGAAATTCAGAAAGGGGCAGAGGCAAATGGTCTTGATGCGAAATCTTTGAATGATCTTACAGGAAATATCAATGCAGAAATTAATAATGCAAAATCTAATTTACTTGGAGATACAGGAAACCTTTTAGGAGATACTGCAACTGAAATAGAAAAAGTAAAAGAAGATATTGATAACCTTTCTGGACCTATTAAACGCCAAATGTAATGCTTGAAAAAATACAGGAATTAGATAAAGAACTTTTAATCTTTCTTAATGGATTAGGTTCTGAAACATTCGATAAATTATGGCTTATTATAACCAATCAGTTGTATTGGACGCCATTTTTCTTATTTCTATTCTATCTTATTTATAAAAAAATAGGAGGAAAACAAACCCTGTATTTATTGCTTTTCATTGCTATTCTGATTGCTTTTACAGATCAGACATGTAATTTATTCAAACATACTTTCCAGCGTTTGCGACCATGTAATGATCCTGAAGTAAATACGATTATTCGTGTTGTTCAAGTTAGACAATCATATAGCTTTTTCTCAGGACATGCAGCTAACACGATGGCGGTTGCGACTTTTTTATATTTAATTTTAAAACGTTACTTTAAATATTTAGGATTCTTATTTCTGTGGCCTTTAATCTTTGCTTACAGCCGAATTTATTTAGGTTTACATTATCCAGGTGATATTCTTACTGGATATTTCTTTGGGGCACTCTTCGGATTTTTACTTTATTTAGTTTATAGAAAACTAAAACCACAGTATTTTCCAGGATAGATTTTTTTTAAGGTGCTAAGGTTCTGAGATACTAAGGTTTATATATTAATTGCCTCCAGCTTTAGCTGGAGGTTTTTTTATGGACAAATGAAAGGCTTTAGCGAAATACTTATTTGTATTTTGACTAGAGCCTTTTTTTAGCATTAAAAGAAAAAAACTTAGAGTCTCAGAATCTCAGGACCTTAGCACTTTAAAAAAAACTAATTCAGAATTCTTTTTTCACTCCATTCCAAACCGTTTGGAAGTTGTTGTTTGCTAAATTCAATATGAATAACTCTTCTGCGTTCGTTGTTTGTGGTTTTGTTAGATGCATGAAATAATAAGGGTTTCATGATCATAATACCACCTTTTTCGACCTCGCAAATTGTTTCTTTTTCTTTTTCGAAATCAAGGCTCTCAATTCTTAAAATTCCTTTTGAATGAGAGTTATTAATAACCTTTAAAGCGCCATTGTCTTTAGTGGTTTTGTCAATATGAATTCTGATTGTAAAATTATTTTCTAATATTTCTGTAGGTGGTTGCACTGCAAATTGATTTTGTTTTACAGTCCAGTTTTCAAAATTTTCAGCTTCAATTTTTTGATCAACAGAAATGGTTAAATCCTGATGATAAGCAACAAACCAATTCGATTTTTCTGGTTTGTCAAAATAAATTGATTTTGTTATAAAAAAGTCTTTACCAAAA